>JBCCRG010000042.1:0-13351 GCA_039208155.1 Bacteroidota bacterium
GATGCCGTTGGCCTCGTCCGGGTAGGCCGGTATGTCAGGGAAGACGGACTCGGGAATGAAGCGGTCGTTGTTCGGGTCGAGGACGAGCGGGACGTAGGGGTCGTTGATCTGCTGCGTGCCGTCGACGAGGTACTGGAAGGCGTAGGTCTCGCCCGGCGTGAGGTTCATCTCCAGCCACCAGTAGACCTCGTCCTCGCTCACGACGTCGCGCTGCATGAGGTAGGCCGGGTCCGGCTGCCAGTCGTTGAAGTCGCCGAGGACGTAGACGTAGCTCTTACTCGGCGCGAGGAGCGAGAGGAAGACCGTGCCCGGCTCGGCGTCTGAGTAGGTGATCCCGTCCTGCAGCCCGACGGGCCGTGCCTGGTCCACCACCGTCGGCGGCGGCACCCCTATGTCGAAGCTGACGACGCGACCCTGCGCGTCCTCGGCCTCCAGGGCGAACCGCGAGCCGGGCGCGACCGATGCGGGCAACTCGAAGCGGAAGATGCCGGAGTCGGCATCGTAGAAGTCCAGGCCATTCGTGTAGGCGGTCTCGTTCACCTCAAAGTCGATGCGGGTGAACGCGGCCGTCCCGAAGAGCCCAACGGACACCGCAACCACGTTGCCCCCGCTGTCAGCCTCGCGCGCCGCCTGGAGGAACATCGGGTCCGCGACCTCGATCTGCGAGTCCGCGTTCGGCCCAACGAACACGGGGTTGAGCGGATCGGTGATCCAGGTGAAGTTGCTGCCGTCGCCGTTGTTGTGGTAGTGGACCTTGTACTGGTACGTCTCCCCCACTTCGAGCGAGACCGTCTTTCTGTACTCGTTCTCCTCCGCCACGAACTCCATCTGCGAGGGCGCCCCGATCTGGATGCGTCCGCTGTTGTTGGGCCCCCAGTCATTGAACGAGCCTGGCAGAAACGCGCGCACTGGCTCGACAGCCGGCGACGTCAGGTCCGGGAGAAAGCGGAACGTGAGGTCGAGCGTCTGGGCCTGCACACGCGCGTGGGGCGCGGCTAGGCCGACGAACGTGACAACGGCGAGGAGGAGCCAGCGGAGACGGCGCATCGGTCTGGGGAGGAGGTGGCTGGAACTATGGACAAAAACACCGGCCCCCGTTCAAAGGGACCGGCGTGCGGTTCTGAGCATGTACGCGGAGGAAGGTGTGGACGTGGAGGCTCGCAGTCCGAGCCTCGTTCATGCGTCCACACCTTCACACGTGCATACCGCGAAGCGATCCGCGCTAGCGGACGACCGTCAGCTGCTTGCTGACGACCGCGTCGCCGGTGCGGAGCTGGTAGACGTAGACGCCTGCCGCTAGCTCACTCGCGTCGAACTCGACGAGGTAGTTGCTAGCCGCCTGCACCTCATCCACGAGCGTCGCGACGGCGCGGCCGGTCACGTCGTAGACGACGAGCGACACCGGGCCGGCAGCGACCACGCTGTACTCGATCTGCGTCGAGCGCGCGAACGGGTTCGGGTAGGCAGCCTCCAGCAGCGCCGTCGTCGGCAGCGCGCCGCCGAGGTCCTCGATGGCGACCGCTCCGCCGCGACGTACCGCGCGGCAGGACGAGCCGTCCTCCGCGACCTCGATGTACTCGTCGTAGCGCGGCGCGGCGTCCTCACCCGGCACGAAGGACGGACCACGCTGGTCGGTGAACGTGCCGTCGCCCTGGCGGACGCAGCCGAAGGTCACCGAGATCACGTTGGTGCCGTTGTCGATGTCGAAGTTCTGGTCGGCGCCGAAGCCGCCCTCGTTGTCGTAGCCGTCGGTGCCGAACTTGCCGATGATGCGGCGCGGCGTGCCCGCGGCGTACGTGTACTGAAGGGTGTAGACCGAGTCCATCGCGATGCGGTCACCGTTGGTGCCGTCGTCCACGAGCTCACGCGTCATGATCGCACCGAGGTTGTCCGGGCCCCAGGTGGCCCAGTCGTCCAGGCCATCGCCCGCGCCCGCAGCCGGGCCATTGATGTAGAGCCCGTTGACGGACGTGATCTCCTCGCCCGTCTGTGTGTCACCCGGGACGTAGGAGCTGTCCGCGAGGAAGTAGAACGCCGGGCGCAGGTCCACCTCGAACGTCACCGTGGACTCCTCCGTGAGGATTTGGTCCGGGCCGACGTCGTTGTAGAAGCGAATCGGGACGATGACGTTCGGGTTACCGTTCATGTCCGGGTCCTCCTCGTTGCCCGTGATGGCGTAGAGGCGGTCGTCGCCACTCTCCCAGCCGTTCGGAGCCGGGGCAATGAACTTGTAGGGGTTGCTATCGCCCACCGAGGCAAGGCTGGACTCAACGACCCCGACGTAGATCTCGGGGTTGCCCGCGCTCGGGAGAAGCTCATCGGCGGCGTTGCTCCAGCCGTTGAACTCGCCCGCGACGTTGACCGTCTCCGTGCTCGGGTCGAAGTTGCCCGTCGCGATCTGGACGCTCATGTCCACCCGGAAGATGAGGTCGTAGGTGACCGCCGTGCACTGATCGGAGATGCCGCCGTCCTTGAAGAAGTCCTGGACGCCCGTATCAACGTCCATCGGGACCGCCAGCGGCCGGTCGGCACCATCTTCCCAGCCAAGAGCGGTAGGCTCAGCATAGTACTTGTAGGCGATCTCGCCACTCTCGTTGAGGTCCTCGGCGAGCACCTCGAACGTGCCGTTGTAGACGCCGTCCCCGTTGTCGTCCGCGAGCGTGTAGTCGGAGAGGGGGCCGTCGGCGCCGTTGCCGAAGTCGTTGAAGGTGCCGCGGACGAAGACGTTATCGGTCCCCGGCACGAACTGGCAATTCGTAATCGCCGTGTTCATGTCCACCTGGAAGGTGACATTGCCCTGAGCGAAGGCCGTACCGCTCCAGAGGAGCAGGCCGAGCGCCGCGAGCATGCGTGTAGCGTTGCGCATGGGTTGTTGCAGGAAGGGTTTGGAGGAAGAGCCGCCCGGATGGACAGCGTGTGGGATCAGATGTGTCGCAGACGAGCGTGTGTCGGCTAGGACGTGAACGCCTAGAACGTGACGCCGGCGGAGAACATCTGGGGCGTCCCAAAGACATCGTGGTCCTGGAACGCATAGTCGAAATAGCCAGCAAAGCGGCTATTGAGCGCGTAGCGGAGGCCGAAGCCGAGGGTCCATCCGTCGGCCCCTTCGGAGCCGAAGGCCTGGCGCCAACCGCCGCGCGCGAAGAAGAAGTCGCGGAAGCCGTACTCCGCGCCGAAGCTGGCATTCTGCGCATCGTCGGCGGGCGCGTTGCCATCAATGCTGAGGCGGATGCGCTGGCCTGATTGGTTGAAGGCGTCCATCGCCACGCCGACGCGGAAGAGCAGCGGCATGGGCCAGTTGCCGACCTCGTAGTTGACCGCCAGGCGGTCGTTGTTGCCATTCTGGTCCGGCTCCGGATCGAAGGCACGGCGGAGGTCAGGGCCGGAGAGCTGCATGTCCGTGCCGAAGTTGGCCATCGACATGCCGATGGTGAGGCCACGGAACCCCGTGTCGTAGACCACGCCAAGGTCGAGCGCGGCCCCGGTGGCGGACTCGTTCCAGATCGACTGGCTGACGATCTTGGCCGTCGCACCGAAGGCGAAGCGGTCGGTGAGGCGGCGGGCGTAGGTGAGGCCGAGGGCGAGGTCGAGCGCGTTCCAAAGCTCACCCGTCTCGCAGACCGGGTTGTCGGGCCCGCACTGCTCGATGGCCGTCACTGCCTCGTCGCCGTAGTTCAGCGCGAAGAGGCTCACGCCGAACGAGCCGAGGCTGCCGCCATCGAACACGAGGCCGACGTGCTGGAATTGGGTGTCCAGGAACCAGTTGGCGTTGGTGAACTGGGCTGCGCTGCCTCGCTGCATGGCGATAGCCGACGGGTTCCAGTAGAGCGCGCTCGGCCCCTGCACGTCAGCGACCTGCGCCCCGCCCATAGCCGTAGCCCGGGCCCCGATGCCGATGCCGAGGAAGGCCGCGGCCGTGGAGCCGACCTTGTCCTGCGCCAGCACCGAGGGGGCCGACGTAGCGATCAACAGACCGACGAGCGCCAGACGCACCGCCCTGCTGATGAGGGCTGTTGTGCCTGAATAGAAAGTCGTACGCATGGAGGTTTCGGGTTGGAGGCACCGCCGCAGAAGCGCAGCGGCCGCCGTCTCAGAGGCGCCGATTACGTGGCAGGGAGGGTTACTTGATGAGCGCGAGCTTGCCGGTCGTCTCGCCGAGGCCGTCCACCTCGACGTGGTAAAAGTAGACGCCGTAGGCGGTCTCCAGCCCCTCTCGGGTGCGGAGGTCCCAGGTGAGCGTCCCTCGGTCGATCACCCCGTCGTGACGACCCTCCCAGATGAGCGAGCCGCGCACGTTGTAGACGCGCACCCGCGCGCCCGCCGGGAGGTTGATAAAGTCGACGCGGCGCTCGCCACGCCCGCTCGTGGTCGTCTGCGGGAGGTCCCGCTCCCACGAAGCGGCCGCCACGTAGGGGTTCGGCACCACGCGCACGAGGTCGAGCTCTTCTCGCGCCGCTTCCTCGTCTACGGTTGAGGCCTCGACCTGGAACGTGTAGATGTCGTCCGGCCCGAAGGGCTTGAGCGTCGCGATCTGGTACACATCGCCGGCTACCGGGTAGGGCCCAACGGTGGCATCCGGGTTCCGCGCCGCTCCGAAGCGGTACGTGAGCGGAGTCCCTTCCAGCGACGGCTCCAGAATGACGATGAACTCGCCTAGACCGTCGCCGCTGAGGGTACCGTTGCCGTCTAGGTCGTTGAAAACGAATGGGACTTCCTGATTGGTCGTCCGGTTGAAGACCCGGAAGCGCGCGTCGCGCTCGGGGAAGGATGTGAGGAAGTCGATAACCAGCGGTACAGAGCGCGTGACTATGCTGCTTTCAAACTGGATCTCGTAGTCAAACGGGACACGCTGGCCTGCCAACTGCACCCCGGTGTCTCCCAGGAAGTTGGCAACGACCACCGAGAAGCGGCCGCGCTGCCCGTTGTCAGCGAGGTTGATGAACTCGGTGTTGGTCGTATCCAGGGCGATGGGGTCATTGTCGAGATCGAGCCGCAGCCCATCGAACGGATAGCCGAGCGAGGTGCCCACCTCGCCTGCGGCGACGAGTGTATCTCCGGCCGAGACCACCGTGAAGAACTCGGCGTCTAAGGCGCTCCCTCCGGTGTCTCGGAACGTGACCTGGTACGCCCCGCCGTCTATGAGGCGGCTCGGATTGACGACCTCGGCTTCGACGCCACCGGTAGCATCGCCCTGCTGCCGCTCGACCATGCCCACAAGACCGCCCTCGACATAGCCTGCTGTGGGCGCGTTCGGGATCACCTCAACCACGTTCTGACCCGTCGTCACGGCGCCACTCTCGCTGACGCTGATGAGGAAGTTGTTCTCCGCGGGGTAGAAGAGACCGCCTTGGCCGGTGGGGCTCGTGCCGCTGTCGTAGGCGTTGAGCGCATAGTAGTAGCGCTGGCCGTTGCTCACGAGCGAGTCCACGAAGGTGTAGCGCAGGCCGGTATCTGTGCCCAGGAAGAACGGCGTGCCGTTGGTCCGCTCCTGCAGGTCCTCAGACTGGTTGATCGTCTCGAGGTACTCCGAGAGGATGCGGGCGCTGTCCGCTGCCGTCGCGTCGTTGGGGAAGGCCGGTGGGGGCAGGTTGGGCCAGACCCCTTGGACGCCGTCCGCCACATCGAACTGGGCGATGGGGTCGAGCAGCGCCAGCCGGCCTGCGGCGTCTGTCACCACGTCAGGATCCCCGAAGAAGGGGTCGGTGCTCTTGTAGAGCTTGTAGCCCTGGAAGTCCTGACCCTGGACCGGGTCCACGGAGCCTTCGGAGGCGTTGTCCCAGTAGAGCGTCACTCTGCCGTCGCCGGGCGTGGCGAAGAGGGTCGGCCGGTCGGGCGGACGCGCGAACTGGTAGTTCCGGTTGTAGATCTCCTGGATCGTCTTCGTGTTGTTGATGATCGCTTCGAGATCTTCCCCGAAGACGAGCGCGAGCGTGAAACGGAGCGTCTCGCCAGGCTCCAGCGAGAAGTAGCCGGAGGAGAAAATGAAGTCGCCATCGACGCCGCCCGACTCGTTGCGGGTCTGCAGTTCCTCGTTGGTGGTGAAGAAGCCGGGGGTGACCCCCTCCCAGACGCTGTTCTCGTTGGCGAGCGGCAGCGCCCCGGCGGGCGTGAAGTAGAAGAAGCTCGACAGGCCGACCTGGTCGGACTCGTTGATGTCCACGTCGTCGAAGTTGCGCTCGCCGGGCGTCGGGACGCCGTCGCCTTCGCCGAGGTCTCCGGTTCCAGGCAGCCCGTCGGCCCCGTCGTCGTCGTCCGTCGTCCAGTCGCCGTCGTTGTCGATGCCGTCGTCGCGCCGTTCGTCGATCATCGGGTTGAGCAGCCCAAAGTCGAGCGAGTCCTGCCGGATGGCTTCCCGGCCTTCGTCGCGCAGCCGCTCGCCGAGCCCGACGAAGTCCTTGAATCGGACGGCGGGCAGGGTGATGATCTCGCCGTCGAAAGCCTGAGCGCGGCGGTTGAAGTGCAGGTTGCGGTCCTCATCAATGAGCCCGTCGAGGTCCTCATCGAGGAGGTTCTTCTCCGTCACGATGACGTTGGCGATCTGGCCTTCGACGAGGATCTGACGCTCTTCGAGCGTGGTGCCTGGGCCCACTCGGTAGGTACGGCCCTGCGAGACGACCTCGCGGGTGGTCCCGGTGACATACTCGATGGTGCGCTGCCCGTCCTCATCAATGAGGATGATCGGGTCGCCCTCCGCGAGCATGCGAGGCAGGAAGTCCTCCTCCCCGAAGATGTTGCCCATTCCCACGCGATCACCCGTGACGAAGGGGATGCCTTCAAAGTTGAGCCCCTGCTCGGTGGTCGGATCGCCGTCGCCGTCGTCGTCGATGGCATTGTCGGCGTTGCCGGGGCTTTCGAGGAAGGCGTAGCCGACATAGCCGACCTCCTGTCCTTGGTTGCCGCGCAGGTCGTTGTCGTAGGAGTAGACAACGCGGTTGGCCTGGTCGAAGAAGGCGAGGTCGTCGTCGGAGTCGCCGTCACCGCCTGCGAGGGTACCCGCCACGAGGCCGACTGAGACGCGCGGATAGGTCGTGGTGCTGGTGTTGGTGACCTCGTAGAGCGAGAACAGGGCGTCCTGCGCTAGGAACTGGCTCCACTGGAGGTGGCGCACCTTCAGGTCAAGCCCGAGGCCGTTCCGGTCAGCGCGCAGCGAGTCAGCCCGGAAGTCGAACCGCTCCTGGAGATCCCGGTCACGCTGGTCGTCGGACCAGAAGAACGTCTCCAGGTCGGCGTTGAACTGGTCGCGCCCGAAGAAGCCGTTCCACTGGGCACGGCCCGTGGCCGGGTCGATCCAGTCCGGCTGGTCGGGCCAGAAGGCCGGCCAGGTGCACGGGTCCGTCGAGATGGCGGGGCGGTCGTTGAGGCCATCGGCCTCTTCGCCGGAGTCCTGCGCTGCTTGCTCCTCCTGCTCGATGCACTGCTCGTCGGTAAGCTGGGTCGCGGCGAAGCCCGGCTTGGGCTCGAGCGTGTACGCGTTGCTCGGGTTGCCCGGTTGCGATGGGGGTCCGCGGGTACCCGGCCCGCGCGTCGTGGTGACGTGGCGGATGAGCGTGTCGCGGGCCACGTTGCTGTTGCGCGGGGTGAGCGGCACCTCAGCCACAATCACCGGCAGCACCTCGGCCACGTAGAAGTCCTCGGACCCTTTGGGCCAGTTGCCGCGCACCTCCCCTTCGCCACCGAGTAGCCCGGTGCTGAAGAACGTGATGGAGACGCGGTTGCCGTCCATCAGCGCCTTCTTTTCGTTGGTACGGTCCCCATAGAGGGCGGGGTCGAGCAAGAACTCGGGGAGGTCCGAGCGTTCCTGCGCCTCAGCAGAGGGCGCGGGCGCAACGAACCCGGCGAGCAGGAGGACGGGCATCAGCGCCCAGCGGAGGGCCTGCGTCCGTACCGAAAGCAAGAGTGACATGAGCGTGGAAATCGAGATCAGAGCGTTCAACCGAGTCCGGCACGAAGGCCGGGCGCGTTAGAAGTTGTAGCGAGCACCGAGGACGATGCGGCGGGGCTCGTTGTAGAAGCCGGGGATGACGAAGCTGCGGTCCAGGAAGACGGGGTTGCCTGCAAACGCGCGGGCATCGACGTTGCGCTGGAGGCTATAGGTCGCGCGGCCCGTGTCGCCAAAGACCTGGAGTTCGTTGCGCGTATCGAACACGTTGTCCACGCGCGAGAACACCTGCACCTGCGTTCCAGCTACGTCGAAGTTCTTGTAGACACTCAGGTTCACGTTCGAGGTCGCGGGGCGGATCTCGCTGTTGAGCGGGATGGTGCCGGGCACGAGCTCGCCCGTCTGCTGGGTGGTGAACGTCGGCGTGTAGGGCCGCCCGGAGCCGTAGGTGACGAGCAGGCTGAAGCCCGCGTCGAGCGCCAGGTTGGTGTAGTTCAGGCTCGCCGCGAGCGTGTGGCGCTGGTCCCAGCCCGTCGGGACGATCTGCGTCTCTAAGCTCTGGCGGTTGGCGGCGGCGTTGTAGACCTGGGCCGGGTCCGAGGAATTGGCGCGCGCCACCTGGAAGGTGTAGTCGAGCCCTGCGAAGAGGCTGGTGCCGATCCGTTGGTCGAAGCGGAAGATGATCCCGCGCACGAAGCCGAAGTCCGAGTTGATGAGCTGCCCGTAGCGGATACTCGTCCCCTCCACCTGGATGGGGTCGGTGTCCGAGCCTGCCAGGTTGCGGATGTCGCGGTAGTAGGCCGTCAGTTCGACAGACGAGCTACTGGAGAGCTCCTGCTTGAGGCCGATCTCACCGTTGATGGTCTGCTCCGGCGCGAGCCCCGCGTTCCCAATGAGGCCCTGGAGGCCCGAACCGCCTGAGCCGAGCGAGAAGAACGGGTTCTGGTAGAGCAACTCAAAGTTCGGGATCTGGAAGAACTGCCCGTACGAGAAGTGGATCACGCCGCCCTCCGAGATCGGGAAGGCCACACCGAGGCGCGGGCTGAACTGCCAGTGGGTTTCCGCATCGGCGAAGAGCTCATCGGGGAAGAGCACATCCTCGTCCAGGACCTGGTCGACGCGCACGCCATTCTCTTCGATGTACACGCGTCGGTCGGTGGTGACCGCTTCCACGTCTGTCGGATCCGCAAAGACGCGCCCGTTCGAATTGAAGTAGTCGAAGCGGATGCCCGCGTTGATGATCAGCCCCCCAATCTCAATCTTGTCCTGGATGTAGGCGGAGAGCTCGATGGGGTTGTAGGTGTAGGCCGCATCGGTGTTGAGGAAGGCGGAGAACCGCTCGCCGTTTTCCTCCTGGATAAGCGTCTCTTGGTCGAGGAAGTCGAGCGTGTGGTAGCGACCCTCGACGCCGAATTTGATGAGGTTGGTGCGGTTGACCTGGCTTGTCACGTCGGCCTTGAAGAGCCACGTCTCCGTCGAACGCTCGAACCGGTTGTTGTTGGTACCACCGACGATGAAGCCACGCGTGAGCCGGTCGTCGCGGGCCCCGAAGAAGCGGTTGTCGCGGTAGCGCTCGTCGAGCGGGTCGTCGAAGAGGGCCTCGCTGTAATCCGTGTAGATGCGCGTGATGCCCGCCTCGTAGAACGTCTCGTTGGAGACGAGGTGCGTGAACTTGAGGTAGGACGTGAGCGCGCGCTGCTCGGCGTCGAGGAGCGCGTCCGGGAAGAAGAAGAACGCCTGCGGGTCGCCCGATTTGAACGTCTCGAAGCTGCCCAGCGCGTTGGCGGCGATGCGGATCTTGTCGGTCAGGCGGAAGGTGAGCTTGGCCTGGCCCGAGTAGCGGTCGTAGGGGTTGAGCGAGACCGCGGCGGAGTCGTAGGGGCTGATCGCGGTGACGGCCGAGTCCACCTGCGTGAAGTCCACGCCCGGCGGCAGGTAGTCGATCTGCTGGTTGGCGTTGAAGCCGACGTAGTCAGCGTTGAAGACGTCGTAGCCGTTAATCCAGCCCTCGTTGCGGAAGAAGCGGCCGCTGGTGGCGAAGAAGAGCCGGTCTTTGAGGATCGGCCCGGAGAGCGAGGCCTCGGCGTTGGCCACGCTCACCACGTTGATCTCGTCGAGCTCGCGGAAAATCTCGGTG
Source organism: Bacteroidota bacterium (assembly GCA_039208155.1). Lineage (GTDB taxonomy): Bacteria > Bacteroidota > Rhodothermia > Rhodothermales > Rubricoccaceae > JBCBEX01. The sequence goes on from JBCCRG010000042.1 coordinate 10,017, forward strand.
CCGCTCGTGCCGTAGTCGCCGATGAAGCCGGAGAAGGAGCCCTCGAAGTCGTTCGAGCCGTCGCGCGTAACCACGTTCACGATGCCGCTCATGGCCTGGCCGTACTCCGCGTTGAACGCACCCGTGACGACCTGCAGCTCATCCACGGCGTTATTCTCGATCTCGACCGAGCGCCCGCCGCTAAACACGTCGGTGACGGGCATGCCGTCCACCCAGTAGCCGACCTCGCCGAGGCGTCCGCCGCGGAAGTGGCCGTCGATCACGCCGGCCTGGAGCTCCACGACCTGGTCGAAGTTTTCGACCGGCAGCGCGCGGATCTCGTCGCCCGAGACGAAGGCCGTCGTGGCGGTGAGGTCCTTCTGGATCAGCTCGCGCTCGGCGGTCACAACGACCTCCTGGCCCTCGAAGACCTCCTCCGGCAATTCGAAGTCGAGCGGGGTCGTGAGATCGATGCGGACCCGCACGCCCTCAATGCGCTTCGTCTGGTAGCCGATGAAGGTGGCGCTCACCGTGTAGGTGCCCGGCCGCACGCCAATGATGACGTACTGCCCGTCGAAGTCGGTCGCGGCCCCCTGTGTGCTGCCGTCGATGACGACGTTGACGCCGGGGAGCGGCTCGCCGGTGGCGGCATCGGTGACGGTGCCCTGGATCTTGCCATACTGGGCCGCAGCCTCGCTGGCGGTAAAGCCGACGAGGCAGAGCAGCGCAACGACGGCGACCAGCCGGGTCGCCCACGCCGAGCACAGCGCAGGCTCGCGGAGATCGTGTGGGGGGAGGAAGCGGTCCATCAGAGATCGGGGATGGAGAAAGGAAGCAGCTGTGGAAATCGGAAGCAGTGGGGCCTAGTCGTCCCGGGGTGCGTCTCCGGGCGAGGCCGTCGTCTCGCGCATGACAAGGCGCGGCGCAAAGGAGGTGTGACTCGGGGGGAGGTCGGGCTGGTCGAGGCGGCGGCGCAGCTTCTCGACGGCGAGCTTGCCCATCTCGTACATCGGCTGCCGGACGGTCGAGAGGCCGACGTAGGCGCTGGTCCGGATGTCGTCGAAGCCGCAGAGGGCGAGGTCGCTGGGAGCCCGCAGACCGGCCTCGCGAAGCGCCTTGAGCGCACCGAGCGCTTGCACGTCGCTGGCGGCGAAGACCGCGTCGGGCGGGTCGGGCAGGGCGAGCAGCGCGTTCATCGCGGTGTAGCCCGACTCGCGCGTGTAACCATGCATGGTGTCGTCGTCGGCGCTTGTGTGAACGAGCTGTGGGTCGAGGTCGAGGCCCGCCTCGGCTAGCGCTGTTTCGTAGCCCTCGCGCCGGTCGCGCGCTGGAACGGAGTGGGGGTGCGCCATAATGAGCGCCACACGCCGATAGCCCTGGGCGAGCAGGTGCTGGGTGGCCACGTAGCCCCCCCGGCGGTTGTCGACCGAGACGGAGTCGAAGGCCCCGTGGAAGGCATCGACGAGGACGCAGGGCACGTCTACGGACGAGAGGTAGTCAACCTGGCGGTCGTCGAGCGGCGTCGAGCAGACAAGCACGCCGTCGGCCCGGCCCTTCTGGGCGGCGCGGCGCATCTGGTCGTCCATGGCCTCCATCGAGCGGGACGCGTAGACGAGCAGGTCGTACTCGCTCGACGCGAGGCGGTCCTGGATGCCCCGGATGACCTCCATGAAGAAGTAGGACGTCATCATCGGCACGACGGCCGCGACCAGCTGGGTGTTTTGGCGGGCGAGGCTGCGCGCCGAGACATGGGGCTGGTAGCCGAGCTCCTCCGCGACCGAAAACACCCGCGCCCGCGTCTTCTCGGAGACGCGCGGGTGCCGGTTGAGCACACGGGACACGGTGGCGATGGAGACGCCTGCTCGGTCCGCGATGTCGTAGATCGTAACGCTCAAGAGGCCGCAGCGAAGCTGGGCTGGTGGAGGAGGGGAAGTTGGGGGGCACGTCCCGCACGTGCGTAAGCGCTTTCAAAGGCGCTCGGGAGTATAGGGGTTTTTCCGAAACGCGTCAACCCACCAGGCCCTTCCCTGCCCTGCCAAGGCCGCTCGAAGCGCTTTCCTGATGCCCTCCGTTGGCTATTCTGCGCCCTCAGCGGCACCCGCTAGGTAGGCCAAGTAAGCGCTTTCATGGTTTCTCCCCTGTTCTACACGCACCCTCAAGGCGGTTTCTGCCTCAAAGTATCTTTGTCGTGCCCGTCCGGGCTTCTCACCACCGCTTCGCTCACCTCCGCAGCCGTCTATGGCCGCCCGCCCCACCGCCACCGCTTCCGACGCGACGCCGCTCTCGGGCCGCAAGCGGATCGCCTTCACCGTTGCGATGCTACTCGTACCGGTCCTCTTCTTCATACTCGCGGAGGGGATCCTTCGGATTGCAGGCTACGGGGAGGACTATCCGCTCTTCGAGCCCGTCGAGAACCATGAGGACTTTCTCGTGCAAGGCCGCGAGGTGGCCCGCCGCTACTTCGTGCACACCGAGGACGTACCGAACAGCCAGTACGACTACTTCCATCGCGTGAAGCCCGAAAACGGTTTCCGGATCTTCGTGCAGGGCGGGTCGAGCGCCGCGGGCTTTCCCTTCTACTACGGCGCGGCCTTCCCACGCCAACTCGAACAGCGCCTCCAGCAGACCTTTCCCGACCGCACGGTCGAGGTCATCAACACCTCGATGTCGGCGGTGAACTCGTACACCCTGCTCGACCTCGCGGACGAGATCCTGGAGCATGAGCCCGACGCGGTTCTGATCTACGCGGGGCACAACGAGTATTTCGGCGCACTCGGGGCCGCCTCGGCGGAGTCGCTGGGGCGCAACCCGGCGCTGGTGCGGACCTACCTCGGGCTGCAGCGCTTCCGTCTCGTCCAGGCGATGCGCGGTGGCCTAGCTGCGCTGGCGCGGGCCCGCGCAGGCGAGCGGTCCGGCCCACCCTCAAATACGCTCATGGCGCGGATGGTGGGCGAGCAGCAGGTCCCACTCGACTCGGAGGTCTACGAGGCGGGGCTGGCGCAATTCCGCTCGAACCTGTCGCTGCTGCTCGCGCGCTATGCCGAAGCAGGGGTCCCCGTCTTCATCGGCACGGTGGCCTCCAACGAGCGCGACCACCAGCCTTTCCTGAACGTCTTCGAGGTTGACACGGATGAGGCGGCCTACGAGGCTGCTGTGCGTGCGGGTCGTGCTGCGCTGCAGGCCGGGGACGCAGAGACGGCGCAGCGCCGACTCGCGGGGGCGACGGCGATGGACACGCTGGCTGCCGACGGGTTCTACTGGCTCGGCCACGCCCACCTTGCCGCCGGTGCGCCCGACGCTGCGCAGGAGGCGTTCCTGCAGGCCCGCGAACGGGACGCCCTCCGCTTCCGCGCTCC
>JBCCRG010000043.1:0-13285 GCA_039208155.1 Bacteroidota bacterium
CAAGATTCTGGCGGATGGTGCGCCGCGTGCGGCGGCTGAGCGCGAGCAGCGCAGGCACGTTGCGGAGGTCGGGGTTGTAGAGCACCCCGTCGGCCGCGTCGAGGCTCACCTCCGCGCCGGTCGCGACGGCGAGGCCTACGTCGGCCGCGGCGAGGGCTGCGGCGTCGTTCACGCCGTCACCGACCATGAGTACGGCTCCGTGCTCCCGGCGCAGAGCGCGCACGACGTCGAGCTTCGCCTCGGGTGTGAGACCAGCGTGGAGCACAAAGTCGGACCGGTTGGCCCCGTTCAGGCTGCGCAGAAGGCGCTGCGCGGCGGCGGCGCTATCGCCCGTCAGTAAGGCGACAGGCAGCCCCTCCGCCTGCAACGCGACCACGGCCTCGGCGGCGTGCGGCTGAGCATCCTCACGGAGGGCGACCACGCCCACGACAGCGTCCCCTTCCACGACGAAGAGCGGCGTTCCGCCTTCAGCTTCCACGCGGGCAACCTCACCCTCCAGCGCATGCGTCGTCACGCCGAGCACCTCCAGCAACGCTGCGTTTCCGATCCCGACGGCCTGCGGCCCCAACAGCGTCTCCATCGTCCCGACGACGCCGACGCCTGGCACCGTGCGCGCGTCAGCGACGGCGGCGTGCGTGGCCTCGCGTGCCTCGGCATGGGCGAGGATCGGGGCGGCGAGTGGATGCTGCACGGCCGCCTCCAGCCCGGCGGCGAGGCTCAGCACAGCGCTAGCGTCGTGCGACGTGTGTGCCCCGTCGCCTCCGACGAGGGCGGGCTGCGCAGCGAGCACCTCCACGGCTGCCGCATCCATCGCGCTGAGCGTTCCGGTCTTGTCGAAGGCGACGGCGCGCACATCCGCGAGGTCGAGGAGCGCTTGGCCGGAGCGGAGCAATACGCCGCGCCGGGCCGCCTCGCGGAGCGCCACCATGAGCGCGAGCGGCACGGCCAACCCGAGCGCGCACGGGCACGCGATCAGCACCACGCTGAGGCTCGCGTAGAGCGCCGCCTCAAAGCCCGCCACCACGAGCCAGCCTGCAAAGGTGGCGAGCGCGAGCACGAGCACCGCCGGGATAAACCATCGCATGACGCGGGCAGTCTGGGCTACCACCTCGACGGGCTTCGCCAGCGCCTCGCGGAGGAGCCGTTCCACCCGGGCCAGACGACGGTCCTCCGCGACGGCCGTCACGCGGAGCGTCAGCGCTCCGTCGAGCGGAGCGGCTCCGGCAAGGAGTTCGTCGCCGACGCCCCGAACGACCGGTCGGGCCTCTCCTGTCCACGTCTGCTCGCTGACGTAGGCCTGCCCTGCCACCACGACGCCATCGACGGGCGCGACCTCACCAGCGCGGAGTCGCAGCGTGTCGCCGACTGCGAGCGCGTCGGCCCAGACTTCCTCTGTGCTCCCGTCGGCCCGAACGCGGAGGAACGGTCCACGCGGCACGTCGAGGAGGCCTCGGAGGACGCGCGTGGCTTCGTGCTTGGCGCGCGCCTCGAAGTAGCGCCCGAGCGTGTAGAGCACGAGCAGCATCGCGGCGGTTTCGAGGTAGACGGGCCCGCCGCCGCGCACATACGACACCGCGCTGACCGCGACGGCGCTCCCGACGCCGAGCACGAACAGCGTGTGGAGCGAGAGCCGCCCGCGCCGGAGATCGCCCCACGACGCTCGGACAAGCGGACCGCCGAGCAGCACGAGGATCGGGGCAACGGCCCCCAGCAGCGCGACGTGTGCTGGGCCGATGCCGCTGTCGAGCGCGCGCAGCGCCGCGAAGCCGTAGCCCGTCGAGATGCCGAGGCTGAGCGCCATGGCGAACATCGCGGCAAGGGCGCCTGCGGCCACGCGCCACCGTAGCCGCCGCTGCGCCTCCGACTCCACGAGCGCGGGACTGTGCACGGCGTCGCTACCGAGCACCTCGTCAACCATCCGGCACCCGTAGCAGCAATACGCCCGCGCGCCGTCCGCGGAGGCAACCGGAGCCGCCCCGACCGGCAAGCCGCAGTGGTCGCAAGGGGTCATCGGAGACAGATGCATTGGAGTCAGTTCGAGCTTCGCGCTCCGCCCAGCTCCCCCTGTTCTCGCTTCGCTCGACCTGTCCCCCTCAACCGCGAGGGGGACAGCCCTGCGACTCCTTGGAGAAGAGCAGGACGGAGGGAGCTGCATTGGCTAGATGCTCGTACCGACACTCACTCCACCAGCACGGCTACGACGCTCGTGTCTGTCGCAGCGGGGTCCGCGGCGGGGGCGACGCCTTCGATCTGCGCGTCGAAGAAGGGCTCCAACTCGGCAGCCGTCCATTGCGCGGTGCGGCCTGCCGTCTCGGTGCGCACCGCGGCGACCTCAGCGGCCGTGATCGGCGAGGCGCTGTTGCTCCAGCTCGTCCGCTCGTGCGTCATGATCGCGGCGAGGTCGGCGTCGGAGAGTTGGCCCCAGGCGGGCATGTTGCCGTTGTACGTCTCCCCACGCACCACCATCTCGCCATTCATGCCGTGCAGGAGGATGCGGATGATCACGGGCTTCGAGTCGGTGACCCAGCGCGCACCGTCCACGGGCGGGAAAACGCCCGCCACGCCCGAGCCGTCGGGCTGGTGGCAGTTGGAACAGCGCGACAGGTAGAGCGCCTCGCCGTCAGGCTCGACCGGAGCCGCCTCTTCCACCACGACGACCTCGCCCTGACCCCACGGGGTCGTGGAAAAGTCGCCGATGTTGCGCCCGAGGTAGAAGATGGCGAACGTGGTCACGCCGAAGACGACAAGCCAGAGCCACATCGGTGGGGCCTCGCCGCCCTCGTCGGGGAGGTCGATCTCGCGGCGCAGCGGGGCGGGCGCGTCGGGGCCGAGCGGGACGTCCTGGTCAGGCATGGATCCGGGTCAGAGCGGGGACAGGTGCGGGTTCGTTCAGGCCTACTCGGCGGCGTCGAGCGGCTCGACGCGGAGGGCCATCAGGTAGGCGTAGAGGTTCTCGACGTCCTCCTTCGCCACGACGACCTTGCCGTCGGGCGGGGCGAACTCGGCGGGGAGCGGCACCGTGCGCTGCGAGGCGAGAACCGCGCCCGGCTCGATCACGTCGAAGTAGAACGGGTACGCGGGCATGACGGAGCCGGGGCTGACGGCGCGCGGATTGTAGAAGTGGGCCATGTGCCAGTCCCAGCTCGGCTGTCGGCTGGCGATGTCCGAGAGGTCGGGGCCCGTCCGGCTCGTGCCGAGCAGGTGCGGGTCGTCGTGGATATAGTCGCCCGCTTTGGTCGGACGGGGGGCCCAGCCGCGCGCGATGTCCGCGCCGAAATTCTCGGGGCGGATCTGCTGGGTATGGCAGTAGATGCAGCCGTCGCGGATGTAGACCTCGCGCCCGCGCGCCTCCTCGAAGGTGTAGTCGGTAGTCCCTGGCGTCGCCTCGATGTCGAAGAGCTGCAGGCCGGGCAGCAGCGACAGCCCGGTGTAGCTCATCAGCACCGCCGCGATGACGCCGACGAACAGGATGACGGAGCGAGTCATGGAAGAAGTGATGCAGTGGAGCCGTATTGCCGTGATGCCGTGGGTCAGCTACCACGGCCATACGGCCTCACGGCGAAACGGCTGGACGCTTCCTCGCCAGCGGGAAGAGCGTCGGCGCGTCGCGCTGAGGGCCGCCCTTGCGGATGTTCTCGAAGACGAGGTAGGCGAAGATGAAGTGGCCGAGGGTCATCAGCGTGCCCGAGACCGAGCGGATGTAGAGCCACAGCTTCGTCGACTCGACCACGTTGAGGAACGGGACGTTCGGGTTCAGCATCGCGAAGCCCTGAATGATGCCGCCCGCGGTGAGCGCGACCACGTAGGCGCCGATGCCCATGCCGACGAGCCAGAAGTGCGCCGCGATGAGCTTCGAGGAGCGCCACTCCCAGCCGGTCAGGCGCGGGAGGATGTAGTAGAGCGCCCCGAACATGATCATCGTCGCGAAGGCGTAGACGCCGAGGTGCGAGTGCGCGATCGTGTAGTGCGTGAAGTGCGTCACCTCCTGCCAGCCGCGCAGCGACTGCAGCGAGCCCTGGATCGAGACCGACGTGTAGCTCATCGCGCCGAAGACGACGAAGCGCAGCGTCGGGCTCGCGATCACGCGGCGGAAGCGCCCCACAATCGTCATGTGGTGGTTGAGCGCCACCACCACCACGGGGATGATCATCATCACGCTGAAGACGATGCCCGTGGTGACGACCCACTGCGGCGGCGGCCCGCCGACCAGGTGGTGCGCCCCCGCCCAGTTGTAGAAGAGCGCGAGCGTCCAGAAGCCGATGATCGAGAGGTGGTAGCTGTAGACCGGCCGCCCCGTCACCTTCGGGATGAAGTAGTACGCCGCCGCGAGCGCCGCCGGGGTGAGCCAGAGCCCGAGGATGTTGTGCGCGAACCACCAGTTGGCCGTCGCGTGCGGCACGCCCGAGTAGACCGGCAGCAGGAAGGTGACGAGCAGGATCGGCGTCCAGAGCAGCGACGCCCCGATGTACCAGATCGACACGTAGAGGTGCTGCACGCGGCGGTGCGCCAGCGTCCGAAAGAACGCGACGTTGTTGAGCAGGAAGGCCGCGATGATGATGAGGTAGGCGACGACGGGAAACTCGACCCACTCAATCGAGCGCGCGAAGCCCGCGAGCAGCCCAATCGTCCCGATCACCATGCCGACGTTCCACAGCACGCACCCGACGAGCATCAGCCCGCCGTTGCGCAGCGGCGTCTTGAGCAGGCGGCACCACAGCCACGTCCCCACCCCAATGCCGACCATCGAGAGCCAGCCGAAGATGACCGTCTGGAGGTGCGCCGGGCGCAGCCGTCCGAACGTCAGCCAGGCGTCCTCGACGAGCCAGTCCGGGTAGTTGAACTTGAACGAGGCCAGCAGCGCGAAGATGGAGCCCACGAGCAGCCAGAACACCGCCGAGCCGACGTACGCCAGCACCGGCCACTTCACTGAGCGGTCCACGTCCGCGCGCCAGCCGGGCGGCGGCTCCGGGTACGACGACGGTCCGAACGCAGAGCGACGCGGGACACCCCCGCCATCGCCGCCAGGCGGCGGCACCTTCGCAAACGTCTGGTCCTGCGGCTCCCCGACCGGCTCGTCCTCGTCGAAGATGACGTAGGCCCCGGCCTTCACGTTGCGGTACTGCCCCCGCTTGTCCGACCACATCAGGATGAACACCGAGATAGCCATGCCAGCCAGCAAGACCATCACGATGATGATGAGCGAGGAGTAGACCATGCGAGGAAGGAACGGAGAGAAGAGACGAGGCTAGCCGCAGGAGATCCAACTACGGCGGAGGCAGCCCGGGTGGCTGGCCTACGCGACCGCCGGGCGAGTCCACACGACGGCGCTGGAGGCGTCCTCTTCAGGCGAGGCGTTGCGCTCGGCGCGCTCGCGGAGGACGCCAAAAGCCAGGACCGTCGTCCAGATCGCGATGCCGATGAAGACGGCCAGGATCACGCTCGTGACGAAGACCTCGACGTTGCGCTGGCCCTGCGAGGACGACGGCGCGGGAGAAGACATGACGGGGAGAAGGGCGCGAGGTACCGTAAAGAGGGATACCTCAGAGAGAGAAGGGAGCGACAGGCACGCGCAACATACGGCGGCCGCCGCGCGGGTTCGATAGCCGATCCGGCCTGTTGGTTCCCATATTTCTCACACAGCCCAGCGACATGCGGCGACGGGCTAATCGACCTCAGAAGCCGGTCTCGTAGGTGCGCGGCAGGCTCGCGTCGGTCAGCACCACGAAGTCACCGAGACCTGTGTGCGCGTCGGCGTCGAACGCGCCGAGGTCGCTAGCAGGCTGCATGGTGACGATGAGGACGCGGGCGCCAGGGCGCAGTCGGGCGAGGTGCTCGGGGATGCCGAGGCCGCTCTCGCTGTGGAACGAGCCGGTGACGTGCAGCACCAGCGCATCCGGCTGGGCCGCACGGTGCTGCGCGATGGCATCGGCCATCCCCACATCGCGGAGGTTCTGCGCCGCGAGCATCCCGTCGAGGCTGGGCATCCCCGCGCCGTGCCCGCCATGTGGATTCGCCTCCGCTTCCTGGCTTTCCTCTGCCTCTTCCGAGGCGTCTTCCTCTGACGCACCGTCCTCCGACACGCGTTCCGCAGACCCGCCGCTTTCCTCCTCCTCATCCACTCCCTCCGCCTCTCCTCGCTCACTGCCTTCTGACGCACTGTCTTCCGACTCGCTGTCCTCCGACCCGCCGCCGTGGCCCATCATCTCCATCATCGTCGCCATGAACTTAGACGCGAGGGCGTCGGAGGCTGACGCGATAGAATCGGGGAGGAAGGCTTGCGCCCCGTCCGGCAGCGCAGCGAGCCCTTCGACGCCCTGCTGGCTCACGAGGCGGACGTAGCGCGCCGGTGCGTTCGCGGCAATGACGGGCTGGCCCTGCTCGCGAGCGTGCTCCACGAGTGGGCGGTAGTCGGTGTCGTAGTTCGACCACGGCCGCGCCGAGGCGAGGAAATCGCGCTCCCGGATGAGCCCGGCGAGGTATTCATTGAGGACCAGTTGCACGTCCTGCTCGAACATCTCCAGCGAGAGCGTCACCGAACGCGTGGAGTCCGCCGCCGTCGCCTGGGTGGCAGCGCGGAGCAGATCGAGTTGCAGCGCGTGCGCGACGGGGTCGTTGTGCTGCTCGCCGAGGAAGACCACGTCGACGTCGGCCATCGCTGCCGCGAGAGCATTAAGGTCCGACGCGGTGCCGTCGCCGGTGAAGACGCGATAGGTCGCGGGGTCCGTCGTCATGGAGTCGGTGGGCGTCTGGGCGAAGAGCGGCAGGGCAACCAGGGCCGCCGCGAGCACGGGGAACGAACGCATGAGGAGCGAGAACGAGAGGGGGATGCTTCGGCGTTGAAGCTACGCCCAGGGCAGAACCACGGCCCCGAACACGAGGCCGCGCCCCGTCCCCGTTTCCCCGATGCGCTCTCTCCGACTCACGACCCACCGATCCATGCGCCGCCTTTCGCTCTTCGCTCTTCTCCTCGCCCTTCCCCTGCTCCTCTCCACCGTCGCCCACGCGCAACCGCTGCCCACGGCCACGCTCGAAGGCCGCGTCGTTGACCGCGACCGCCAGCCGATCCCCGGCGCGAGCGTCTTCCTGGCGCAGACACAGCGCGGCACCATCACCGACCGCGACGGGCGCTACCAGCTCACGCGCGTCCCGCTCGGCGCGCACCGCCTCGTCGCCTCCAGCGCGGGCTTCGAGACAGGCACCGAAGACCTCGTGCTGCGCCGCGAGGGGGAGACGAAGACGGTCAACTTCCGCCTGCGCGGCCTCGAGCTCGGCGAGGTGGTCGTGGAGGCCGACCGCGACGAGAAGTGGCAGCGGCAGTACGAGCGCTTCGAGCGCCGCTTCCTCGGCGAGACGGCCAACGCCGAGCAGACCGAGATCCTCAACCCGTTCGTGGTCGACTTCGAGGAGCGCCTCGGGATGCTCAAGGCGTCGGCACGCGAGCCGCTCGTGATCGAAAACCGTGCGCTCGGCTACCGGATCTACTACAGCCTGACCGCCTTCGAGGCCGAGCCCAACCGCAACTTCTTCACCGGCGAGCCGCTCTTCGAAGAACTCGAACCCGAGGACGGCATCCAGCGTGCGCAGTGGGAGGCCAACCGACGCAAGGCCTACCTCGGCTCGCCGCGCCACCTGCTGCGTAGCCTCGTCGCCAGCGTCGCTACCGAACAGACCGGCGACACGCACCGCGCCGACGAGGAGGGCTTCAGCCTGTTCATCATCCCCAACCAGGGCATGGGCGGCGGCAGCCCGTTCGGCAACCCGATGGGCGGGCGGCGCGGCGGAGGCGAGCGCATGGAGGTCGCCCCGGCGGACGTGATCGAGGCCACGCGGCGCGAGGGCGAGTACAAGCTCTCGTACGTCGGCATCATGGAGGTGGTCTACCGCAACGAGCCCGAGGCCCCGGGCTTCCTGGAGCGCGAGTGGGCCCGCGAGCGCCGCGACCTCCGCGCCGTGCAGACGTCGCAGTTCCGCTTCCCTATCGCGCAGGACCGCGCGCTGCTCGACCGCTTCGGGCGCGAGCTCGACCCCCGCTCGATCACGCTCTCGGGCTACATGGCCTATGAGCGCTTCGCCGAGGACCTGCCGCGCGAGTACGGCCTCGCCGAGAGCGGCCTGCCCGGTGCCGAGGAGGCCGCGCGCCTCTACGCCGAGCAGCGCCTCGAAGGCCGTCCTGAGACGAGCGCCCCGTCGCCTGGTACCCCGTCGCCTGGTACCCCGTCGCCTGGCGCGCCCCCGGCCCCCACGGCTGAGATCGATGCCGATGCGGAGGAGGTCGACGAGGGTGCCCCCGACGAAGCCGGACGCGAGAGCGCGGGCAAAAAAGACAGCGCGGACACCGAGAAGGCCGAGCGTGGGAAGGGCGACACCCGCCCGTAGCGCCTACCCGTTGAGCAGCGCGTTGATGGCAGCGTAGCCGGGCTTCTTCGCCTCCTCGACCCAGTCGGCGTCGGCCATGTTCGCGGCGACCTCGCGAGCCGTCTCCTCGCCCGCATCCGGGTCTGCGCCCGCGTCGAGCAGCCGCTGCACGACGTCTGGGTTGCCGCCTTAGACCGCCGCGACGAGTGGCGGCGTCCCGTAAGCGTTCTCCGCGGTGAGGTCTGCCCCGGCCGCCAGCAGCACCGCCACGACGGCGTTCTGGCCCGCCTCCGCAGCGATGTGGAGCGACGTGTCGAGCGTCATCTCGGGCCGGTACATCGGCCCCGGCCGACCGGCCACGGCGTTCACGTCGGCCCCAGCCGCCAGCAACACCTCAACGGCCTCGACGTGGCCACCCTGCGCGGCGAACATGAGCGGGGTGCGGTGATTCTCCGGGAGGTCCACGTACTCGGCATCCTCGAGCGCCGTAGCCAGCGCCTCGGCATCGCCCTCAACAGCGAGTTCGTGGAGCGTCGCGGCGGGCGCTTCGTCGAGCACCGAGATCGTGAGCGAGTAGTTACCCGTCGCGCCGCCGTCTGCCGACGAGGCGAGCACCGTCCACGTCCCTGCGTCCGCCTCACGGACGACCACGCGCGCCAGACCCGTGCTGCCGAGGTAGCGCGCGTTCGCCAGCGTGTCCGCCGAAGGCGAGACGACGAGCACACGCGGCACCATGTATTGACTCAGGCTCGCGAGCACGACTTCGAGCGCCTGCCCGGCGGCCACCTCGGCCTCGTAGGCGTCGGTGTAGTACGGATAGTCGGGATTGCCGCTGGGCAGGGTGGCGTCGTCTTCCGTGAGGTCGGCGTAGTGCTCCTGCGTCTGAGCGAGCGCAGCAGGGACGGCGGCGGCGAGCAGCGCACCGAGGAGCGGCAATGCGCCGAGGAGTGCGACGGGACGGATAAGCATGCGGAGGGGCGTATGTCACAACAGTGTGAGGACTGCTCTAGGTAGCCCATCCTCACAGCGCCCCACAATCCCCGACATCGGGGAGATGCCTCTATGCAACGAGGCTGCCTCCCACTGGGAAGCAACCTCGTTGTGAGTCAGCAAGCCGACAGCCGATAGCTGACAGCCTTCCGCCTACGCGTCGATCACGTCCGCACCGTTGGCGACGATCTCGCTCTCGGCGAAGAAGTAGCGGCCCTCCTTGACGCCGTTCGCGGCGGAGTCCGAGCCGTGGACCGCGTTCTCGCCGATGGACGTGGCGAACTGCTTGCGGATCGTACCGTCGGCAGCCTCGGCGGGGTTGGTCGCGCCGATGACCTCGCGCCACTTCGCCACGGCATCGTCGCGCTCCAGCACGAGCGGGATGCACGGCGCGCTCGACATGAAGGTGGTCAGTTCCTCGAAGAACGGGCGGCCGTCGTGCACGGCGTAGAAGCCCTCGGCCTCCCGCTTGGTGAGCTGGACGAGCTTCATCGCGCGGACGGCGAAGCCCTCAGCAAGGATGCGGTCGAGGATCTTGCCTGCGTGCCCGGCTGCGACGGCGTCGGGCTTGATGATGGCGAGGGTGCGTTCCATGAGAAAGCAGGAGCAGATTGGGGGAAGAAAGTCAGCCCAAAAGATCTGCCGCCGCGCCTCCTCGCCGCACGAAGCCACCGCGAAAACCCCGCGGCCGATGCCGCGAGGCTCTGCGGGTGCCGCCGGGCCTAAAAGTGGCCCGGCGGGCCGATGGCTCTCCGGAACGCCCCTCCAGCGTCCCGCCGAGCACAACCGGACCCGCACGGGCCGTGTAAATGTAGCAGAGACGTACCCCTACGCGAAAGCGGTCCGGTTGTGCCCGCTCGGAAAAAAGCCGCCGTGGCGTCTAGCGAATGATGGTAAGCCGCGCCGTATGAGGTCCGTCGGGGCTGAGCGCACGGAGGACGTAGAGCCCACCCGCGAGCCCCGCCGTGTCGAGGCGCAGCGTGACCGTCTCGCCGAAGTCCGGCGTGGCGTCGTAGAGCGTGCGCACGCGGCGGCCGAGCGCGTCGTAGAGGTCCACGCGGACGGGCGCCGACTGGGGCGCGGTGAAGCGCACCGTCGCGGCGTCGGCAACCGGGTTCGGATAGGGCGTTTCGAGCGTGAACGTGGCGGGCAGCGCGCGAGCGGCCCCCGGTGGAGCAGCCGTCGTGTCGAAGGCGACCACGAGCGGGGCGGCGCCGAGGTCCATCGCCCAGGCGCTCCCCACGGCCGTCGGCGTCGTGGCAGCCTCGCCCGTCGCGGAGATGCCGTCCAGCGTCCAGGCGCTGTCGGGCACGGCGTTCACCGTCAGCGTCGTCGGGACGGTCGTGGCATCGTCGCCGTCCACGGGCCGCCACGCGACGAGGTGCGTCGGGGTGCCGTCGGCCTCGCCGAGGAGGTAGGCGTACGCGGTGTCGTCCTCGCGGAGCACATCGACGAGGTGACGGTCGCCGAGCGTGGCCTGGAACGCCTGGAAGGCGACGTAGGACCGCTTGGCGGCGTAGCTCGTCGCAGCCGAGCCGGTGAGGCCAGAGCGCGTGAAGAGCGTCCCACCGGACGTGTTCGCGTAGAAATACCACGTGAGCGTCTCGGCCCCCTCGCGCGCCAGGATGAGCGCCCCGCGCACGCCGTAGCGCGCCTGCGCGACCTCGGAGACGCACTCGCCGAAGGTGCAGCTTTCGCCCGCGCCGCTCGAATCCCAGCCCCACTCGGTCACGTGGATCGGCGTGCCGGGCATGTTGGTGTCGCGCCACCGCGCCATGTTGCGGATCGCGTAGATCTTCGAGGCGGGGTTCTCGGGGCGCGTGGCGATGCGCGTCCCGGCCGTGTTCTCGGTGAAGCTGTAGAGGTGCGCGTTGAGCGCGTCGATGTAGGGCGCTTCGGCAGCCGTGACGCGGGCCCCGAGGTAGTTCTTGTAGGGATCGCCTGGCTGCTCCAGCTCATACGCCTGGAAGGCAGCGGGCAGAATCACCATCGCCGGATCGGCGGCCTTGGCTCCCGACGCCATCCCGCGCAGGACATCGCGGTAGGTCGCGACTGGCCAGTCGATCCACGGCTCGTTGCCGACCTCCATCGCGGAGACATCGCCCGTGCCGCTGGTCGGCCCGAAGTGAGCCGCGAACGCATCGCCGTAGGCCTGCGCTGAGGCGAACGGCGTATCCCAGTCCGACGCATCGAACTGGACAAACTGGATCGAGGCGCGGACATCGAGGCCCGCGGCCTGCCAGTCGCCGTATTCGCGATCCCAGTCGAGCCACCACTTGGCGGGCGTGCCGCTCGTGGCCATGTTTGAGAAGTCCGGCGTGTCGTCCGGGTCGTTGAGGTCCCAGTTGAGGTTGTGGTAGTTGCGGACGTGGCTCGCCACGGGGGTGTAGCGGTCAGGGCCCTCACCGGTCGCGAGCGCGTCGGAGTAGCTGCCGGTCCCCCAGCCCCAGACGCCGTTGATGCCGAGGAGGTCGCCGAGCGTCTGCGCCGTCGGGGTGGTGAAGGCCTGCGGCGGGCCGTAGCGGTTCCAACGGTCGTAGGCGTCGATCTCCCAGACGTAGGCCTTCGCCCAGTTCTGGTCGGCCATCGTGTGGCGGACGCGGAAGTAGCGCGCCTGGACGGGCTGGGCCAGCTTCGTGGTGATCATGTTGTTGACGGTCGGGTCGATGGTAGCCACGGTCGTCCAGGTGAGGCTGTCGGCGCTCGTCTGGTAGACCGTCGCCGTGACGCCGCTCGCCGTCCACACGCGCCCCTCGACGATGCCGACCTCCTGCGTCGCGCCGAAGTCGAACGTGACTGCCTCGAAGCACGCCTCCGCGAGCGCGGCGACCTCGAAGAGCGAGAACGAGGCGGCGGACTCCACGAGGACGCCCACGACGGGGCCGCTGAGCGCGGGCACGGCGTAGCGGTTCCAGCCGTAGTTGTCGCTCGACGTGAGCGTGGCGACGAGCGTGGTGTCGGCCGCGGTCACGGCCGACAGCGTAACGCTGCTCCCCGTGCCAAGGCGTACCGCGATGCGGTAGAGGTCCGACGGCTGGGCGAGGTCGGCGCGGAGCCACGCGCGCCCGCCGACGGCCTGCACGCCCACGGAGCCCGGCCCGCCGCGCGTCGCGCCGTTGAGCGAGCCGGTGCTAGAGCTGGTGCAGTTCCCATCGGCGCAGGTGCCGAGAAGGACGTTCGTATCGGCGCGGCCGATGAAGCCGCTCGGGAAGCAGGCCCCCGACTGCCACTGGGTCGCCGGGTCGCCGTCGTTGACGTCTGGGAGGCCGTTGCCGGTGGTGGAGGTAGCGGCGACTGCTGCGCCGTCGGTGTGCGAGGCGACGAGCCCAGCATCGGCGTCCCACTGGGCGGACGCAGCAGGGGTGAGCGAAAGGAGGACGGCAGCCATCAGGAAGGCTGCCGCGGGAGCGATGCGCCAGAGGCGCATGGCGTGGGGAAGCAGAACGAGAGAGACCACAGGCGGTAGAGGAATAAGTGAGAGAGAAAGGGCGTGTGGCGGGGTGTTCAAGAAGCGAGCGCGCTTCGTATACCTGTTCGAATATGACTCAGAAAGTTTACGTGGTATGTCATCCAAATCCCTATGTTTCTGCCCGACGCACAACCTCATCCCCGTTTGTCCTGTCTCTTTTCCGAACAGTCCTTTTATACAGTGCGCTCCCAAGGCCCTGGCCGTACCGGCATGGTCCCACCAGAGGCTGTAGCGACCTGCGTACATTATCTGTGCTGTTCACCTCCTCCCTCTCCAGACCCATCCCTAGCCGATGACCCCCATCAAGTTTGGCACCGACGGCTGGCGCGCGATCATCGCCGCCGACTACACGTTCGAGAACGTAGAGCGCGTCACCCGCGCGACCGGTCAGTGGCTCCACGCCACGTACGGCCCTGACGCCTCCGTCGTGATCGGCTACGACTGCCGCTTCCTCGGCGACCAGTTTGCGGC
>JBCCRG010000044.1:0-13227 GCA_039208155.1 Bacteroidota bacterium
CGAGGCGCTTGAAGTTGTCGCGGTGCGCGGGCGTCTCGTCGAAGAGACGGATGACCATGCGGCCGTACTCCGTGCGGATCTCGTAGAAGTTCGTCCGTGGCAGCGTCGGGTCCTGGGTTGCCGTGGGGTCGTTCTCAGCCACCGCAGCGCCTCCTCCGCAGCCGAGCAGAAGCCCTCCTGTCAGCAGGACGACGAGGAGAGCAGGCGGGAAGGCCGCGGTAGGCCAACGGGAGAAGAGCGCGTGCGACACGGTGCGGAGCGTCACGATGAAGTGGTGGCGGAGCGTCAACATACGACGCTACATCCGGGGACCAACGTTCCCTATGGGCTCACGCCGCCCAGCGCCGCACCTCTGTGGCAAGTGCGTCACGGTGGCGTGTCAGGAGCGTAGCAGTATCGTCAGCGAGGTGGCGGGACGGAGCGCCCTCGGGCTGCCCGTTGGCCAGCGAGGCTAGGCACGCCAGCTGCGCGTCGAGCGCTGCTAGGAGGTCGGCCACAGACGTGCTCCACGAGGCCGCCGGTCCGGCATCGCTCGGCGCCGGGCGCGACCAGAGCCAGAGTCGTGGGCGCTTCGCGGGGGCTGCGTCGGGCTCCAGCAGCGAGCGGCCGGTCGTGTCGAGGGTGGCCTCTAGCGCCGTGTCGAGGGCGGCCAACTCGGCGCGTAGCGCGTCGAGGCGCTCGTGCTGGGCGAGCGAGAGCGCTGCCGCGCGGGCGGTGTCGGCCATCGCCGCAAGCCGCCGGACAGCGGTGTGTACGGTCGCGAGGGTCGCCTGGAACGCCGAGGGCGAGCCGTGGAGGCGGGCCTCTTCGGCCAAGGCGGCGAGGTGGGTGGGCGCGTCGCCAGCCAGGGGGCAGGGGGCGACGGGGAGCGTAGCGGTGGGGATCATAGACCGGCGAGGTCGGTGCCGGGGTGGGCACGCACGTCGCTCGCGCTGGTGAGACAAGCGGTCGCGGGGGGATGCCGCGACCAGAGCGCGCCTCACACCATGCATCCACCGCCCGGTTCCACGCCGCGTCCGAACCTTCACGAAACCCTGAAGCCAGGCCCGACTCTCGCCGTCGCTTCATCGACGGGTCACGCGCTCTTCGCGAACACAACGGGAGCCGCCGATGCAGTTCTCCAGAGGGAGCCTTGTTATCTTAGCATCGACAAGGACCCGTAGCTTAACGGTTAAAGCAACTGGCTCATAACCAGCGGACTGTAGGTTCAAATCCTACCGGGTCCACGTAGTCTCGGGCTCCCCGCGCTCGGGGCAGCAAACAGAACAGGGGCGGCGCTTTGCAGCACCGCCCCTGATTCGTTGGATGCGACGAGGGAGGTTAGTCGCCCATCGAGGTCAGCTCAGACGTGACCGTGCCGCCGCCCATCGCGGCAGGCAGCGCGGACGTGCTCTTCACCGCCGCGCGCGTCTCGGCGTCGATGTAGAGCGTCATGTCCTCCGGCGAGTCCACCTTATCGATCTCGATGACGTACGTCTCGAACGAGCCTGCGGCGACCTCGACGGTCTCCATGCCTTTCACGGTGACGATGTGCGCCTCGACCTGCTGGCTGACGGGGCTAAAGGCGTGATACTTCGCCGTGTAGCCTTCTTCGAGCGGTAGCGCGCCGAGCGCGACTTCCATCGCGAGGCCGTCGGCCATCACGGGCGTGTCGAGCGCCTTGCTCATCGGCATCGAGCCCTGCGGGGCGCTCATGGTGCCCTCGATGGCGCCGTCGCTGTAGCCCATCTCAATGGCCATCGGGCCCTGGTTCATCGTGCGGGCGAGCGGCTTGAGGCTGCCCTGCGCCACCACGAACGAGTCGCGGACGGAGACGCCGCCCATGGCAGCGGGCAGCGTCGCGTGGTCCACGATGGCGTAGGCAGGCTGGCCGTTGTGCTCCGTCGCCGCGATGGTACGCTTCGCGCCGTCGAGCGGCATCGCCTGGCCGCGGATGTTGAAGACGACGTCGTAGGTTAGCGTCCGCTCTGTGAGGGTGGCCCCCTCGAACGAGAGGTCCGGCGTCCCGGCGCTGGCGTTCGGGTCGGTGATGGTCACCGTCGCTGGATCGACCATGATCGCGTCCATGCGCTCCATGACGGCATCCTGGGCATCGGCCTGGTAGCGCCCGCCGACGTGCTCGCCGAGGAAGGCCTCGATCTTGGTCATCATGGCGAGCTGGTTTTCCTCGCCGCGGAAGCCGTGGCCTTCGTCCGGCGCGACCATGTACTCGACCGGGAAGCCGCGGTCGCGCAGCGCGACGACGATCTGGTCGCTCTCGCGCTGCTTCACGCGCGGGTCGTTGGCCCCCTGGATCACGAGCAACGGCGACTCGATCTGGTCGGCGCTGTTGAGCGGCGACTGCGCTTCGAGCATCGCGCGCTCCTCGGGGTCGTCCATGTCGCCAACGCGCGTGGCGAACATCGTGCGGGCGGCCTCCCAGTAGGGCGGGATGGATTCGAGCAACGTGATGATGTTGCTCGGGCCCACGATGGAGACGCCTGCGGCGTAGAGGTCCGGCGTGAACGCGACGCCCGCGAGCGTGGCGTAGCCACCGTAGGAGCCGCCCATGATCGCGACGCGCTCCGGATCGGCGATGCCCTGGTCGATGAGGTACTGCACGCCGTCGGTGATGTCGTGCTGCATCGCGCCGGTGCCCCACTCGTTGTTGCCTGCGTTGAGGAACGCCTTGCCGTAGCCCGTCGAGCCGCGGAAGTTGGGCTGCATGACCGCGTAGCCGCGGTTGGCCATGAACTGCGCGTAGGAGTCGTAGCCGTAGCTGTCGCGCGCCCACGGGCCGCCGTGGATGAACATCACGACGGGGAGGTTCGTCGGCTCGACGCCCTGCGGGAGGGTCAGGTAGGCCGGGATCTCCATGCCGTCGCGGGCGGTGTAGCGGATGGCCTGCATCGGGGCCATGTGCTCGACCGGCAACTCAGGCCGCGACGTGTAGAGCTTGGTCACGGTGCGCGCCTCGCGGTCGAAGAGGTAGCGCGAGCCGGGGTCCACGTCGCGGGTGACGCGGACGACCATGTAGCGCTCGCTCTCGTCGGTCGAGCCGGGGTAGATCTCGCCGTCGGGCAGGTTGTCGCGCAGGAAGGCGAGGTCCGTCTCGATGGCCTCAGTCTTAGGGTAGAGACGGAGCCGGTCACCGTTGTAGTAGGTGATCATCAGCTCGTCGTTGACGTCGGAGAACCAGGCCCCGCCGA
Organism: Bacteroidota bacterium; assembly: GCA_039208155.1. GTDB lineage: Bacteria > Bacteroidota > Rhodothermia > Rhodothermales > Rubricoccaceae > JBCBEX01. Next base: position 3,189 of record JBCCRG010000044.1, read on the forward strand.
AGTCCACCTGGCCCTCGGGGTCGCGCTCCACGAGCGTCTCCTCCTGCGAGGCGAGGTCGAAGAGGACCAGCTCGGTGAGGTCGCGGTCGCCGCGGTTGGTGGTCATGTAGACCTTGTCGCCGTCCGGGTGGAAGCGGACCGGGCTGCACGACTCGGTGACGCTGCAGCTGTAGATCACAGCGCCGATGCTGCCGTCCTCCGCGACGGGCCGCACCTGCGTCTCGCCCGAGGCGGGGTCGACGCGCAGCGCGAGGCGTACGTCGCCGTCGAGGTCGGTCATCCAGCCCGCGATCTGCTCGGTGTTCTCGATGAGCAGCGTCCGCTCGCCCGTCTCGATGTTGAGGCGGTAGACGTCGTGCCAGGCCGGGTCGCGGTCGTTGAGACCCACGAGCATGTGTGCGGGGTCGTCCTTCGGCACGTCGTAGATCTGCGCGCGGACGCTCTCGATGTCGGTGAGGTTGCGCGCGGGCGGGACACCCGTGTCTGCCTCGGCGTCGGCGTTGAGGTCAACGGCCCAGACGTGAAAGTCCTCGTTGCCGCCCTTGTCCTGGACGTAGAGGAGGTATTGGTTGTCCTGGCTGAAGAAGAACCCAGGGACGGGACGGTCGTCGGCCGTGACGGCGCGCGCGTCCTCGAAGGGCTCGTCGATGCCCTTCACGAAGACGTTCATCACGCCGTTGAGGGGCTTGCGGAAGGCGATCATCGAGCCGTCCGGCGACAGGGAGCCGCCCGAGATCTCGGGGTCGCCGAAGAAGAGGTTCCGGTCGAGGAGGGGCGGGAGGGTGGCGTCTTGCAACGCCGGAGCGGTCGCGGCAACGGCCTCCTGGGCACGCGTCGTGTCGGCGGAGGCCAACCCGAGCGCAAGCGCAGCGGCTAGCATGAATACGTAGCGGGACATAAGGCGGGGAGGAAGTGGAGGAACTCGTGACGAACGGCCAGAACCCGAGGCATGCGCATGGGCAAGATGCATGCGCGCGGACGGATTCCGGTTGGGAAGGCTGCGGGGGCGCACCTACGCGCGGCGATTGGAGAGAGCAATCTGGCAACCTGTGACAAGCGTGCCGTACGGGTTTCCCCCTGTACAGTTGCATGATTGGCCGGATCAGCCCGTTGTTGACGGGTGCTTCACCTCGGTTTTCCAGGCTCGACGCCCATGCAACCCCTCGCCGACAACCTCTATGTGATTCCTCTTATGCCTCGATACGGCGTCAACGCGTACCTGTTGGGCGATGTGCTTGTGGATGCAGGCATCCGCCAGTCGCGGCGACGCCTGGAGCGTGCGCTCGCCGGGCACCGCGTCATGGCGCATGCGCTCACGCACGTACACCCCGACCACCAGGGCGCGAGCCATGCGCTGTGCAGCGCCCACGGCTGGCCCCTCTGGTGCGGCGCGGCCGATGCCTCCGCGATGGAAACCGGCGTCACGTCCATCCCGCCCAGCCTCCTCACGCACCTCCTCGACCGCGTCTGGACGGGCCCAGCGCACCCGGTCGCACGGACGCTGGCGGAGGGCGATGAGGTCGGCGGCTTCGACGTCATCGAGACGCCAGGCCACACGGCGGGGCACGTTGCGTTCTGGCGTGCGCGGGACCGCGCTCTCGTGCTCGGCGACGTGCTCAACGGCATGCACCTTGTCACGACGTGGGCGGGGCTGCGCGAGCCTCCGGCGGTCCTCACCGCCGACCCCGTGCAGAACTGCGCCTCCGCGCGCAAGTTGGCCGACCTGCACCCGCGCCTGGTGTGTTTCGGCCACGGCCCTCCGATGCAGAACGACGGCCAGTTCGAGGACTTCGTCAGCGCGCTCGCCTAACCCCAAAGCGCTTTACTGAGGCAGGATGGGTGTCAGCGGTGTCTGACACGGAGGATCAAGCCTCGGCACTTGCCCCGCGTGGGGGTTCGCTCCGTTCTTAGAGGTTCACCCAACTCGTCGTGGGCGGCCCTGGGCCGCCTGCTTGCCCAGCCGTCCCCTCCGCATGTCGATCACCGAACGCATCGAGGCGCTGCTCGCTGCCACGGACCCCTTCAACCTGCTCACCGAGGCCCAGCGCACCGAGACGGTCGCGTTCGTCTCCACGCGGATGTTTAAGGAGGGCGACCTCATCCTGGAGCAGGGCATCGACACTCACAAGGCGCTGTACATCGTCGAGTCGGGCCTGGTGCGCCTGCTCGACGCGCAGCAGCAGCGCCTCATCGAGATGTGTGGCGAGGGGACGCACTTCGGCTCCTACGGCCTCGTGGAGGGCGGCATCCTGCCCTACGAGGCCCGCGCCGTCGAGCCGACCGTGTGCGCGCTCATCGACGCGAAGCAGTTCTGGAAGCTGCTGCAGGAGAACGCAGCCTTCAAGGGGTATTTCGACGAGAACGTCAAGCGCTTCATCCGCACCCGCGAGACGGAGCGCGACGCCGCCGGGGCCTACCTCCTCTTCGACACCACGCTGGGCGACCTGCTGCACCAGCCGCCGGTGACGTGCTCGCCGAGCGCCACAATCCGCACCGTCGCCCGCGCCATGCGGGACTACGAGACCGAGACGGTCGTGGTCGTCAAGGATGCGCTCCCGATGGGCCTTGTGACCGAGGGCGACATCGCCACGCGCGTCGTGGCCGAGGGCCGCTCGGCGGAGGACCCCGTCACCGAGCTCATCACGCGCCCGCCGGTCGCGCTCAACGCGGAGGCGCGGCTCTTCGAGGCGATCCAGGTGATGATGCAGCACCGCATCCGCCGCGTGATGGTGATGGGCGAGGCCAACCGCGAGGGCGACCGCCGTCTCGCGGGCATCATCACGGCGCAGGACGTGAGCCACTTCCGCGGCCTCGACCCCGTCGCGACGGTCGAGCGCACGGAGAAAGCGCAATCCATCGAAGAACTCGCGGCGATCCGCAACGAGTCCACGCGTCGGCTGCTGCGGCTCCACCAGCAGGGCGTCCACGCCCAGGACCTCCTCGACGTCATCACCGAGCTCGACGACCAACTCAAGGCGCGGCTCTTCTTCCTCGTCGAGCGCGACCTGCGCGAGGCCGAGCCGGACGCCGCCTCGCCGCTCCCGTGGGTCTGGCTCGCCTTCGGGACGCCCGGCCGCCGCGAGTGCGCCCTCACGACGTGGCAGTCGAACGGCCTCGTCTACGTTGACCCGGCCGACGCCGCCGAGGCGGAGCACGCCGCCGCCTGGTTTGCGCTGCTCGTCGACCACATCGAAGACGCCTTCCAGCGGTGCCACTTCTTCAGCCACGAGGATGGTATCGTGGCGTTCGCGGAGCCCTTCCGTCAGCCGCTCGCGGCGTGGCAGGCGGCCTACCGGCAATGGACCGAGGGCGCCGAGCCGGTCGCGAGCCGCCGCGCTGCGCCCTGCTTCGACTTCCGGCCGCTCTACGGCCACATCGCCCTCGCCGACACGCTGCGTGATACGGTGCGGACGGCGCTCGCCGCTCCCTCGTCCAATGGCACCCCGCGCGCCAGCCTCATCCGTCTGCTCATGGACGAGGCCACGAGCGTCAAGCCGCCGCTGACCATGTTCGGCCGACGCTTCGCTACGAGCGAGGGCGGCCTCCACCTCCGCGACCGGGGCCTGCAACCCATCGTCGGGATGGCGCGGGCGCTCGCCCTCGACCTCCACCAGACGCGCCGCACGTCCACGTTCAGCCGCCTCCGCCTCGTAGCCGACGAGGTGCCCGACCTGGCCGCCGAGGCGCGCAGCCTCGCCGATGCCTTCGCGACGCTCGTAGACGTGCACCTCCGCACGCAGATGCGCGCCGTCGAGGTCGGCGAGCGCCCCTCGGACATGATCGACCCCGAGGCGCTCTCGAAGTCGCAGCAGAACCTGCTCAAGGAGGCCCTCCGCACGATGGGCGAGGTACAGGAGTCGCTGCGCCAGCGGTATAACCTGCGTTGAGCCGGTGGAACTGTGAACAGTAGGTCAGTGGACAGTGAGTCAGCGAAACGAGTCGTTGAGAGCTACCGGGACCTACGGGTTTACCGAGTAGCCTTCCGGCTCCAGCAAGAGGTGTTCGAGTTGACCCAGGGGTTTCCGAAGGAGGAGCGGTACGCCCTGACGGATCAGATCCGGCGCTCCTCTAGGTCTGTCGGGGCAAACATCGCGGAGGCTTGGCACAAGAGGTCGTACCGTGCGCACTTTGTTAGCAAGCTGAGTGACGCCGATGCAGAAGCTGCTGAAACCCGACATTGGCTCGACACGGCACAGGCATGCGGCTACTTTCGTCCAGCACAGAAGCAGGAGTTGAGCGCACTGTGCCGCCAAATCGGTAAGATGCTCGGCAAGATGATGGGAGAAGCAGAACGTTGGTGCCGTTCGTGAGGTGCAACGTCCCACCGACGCACCGTTCACCGACGCACCGACTTCCTGGATGCCCTTCGCCCGTCCTATCTCCGACCCAGTCCTGATCGTCGCGCTGGCGATGGGGCTCATCCTGCTCGCGCCGATGCTGTTTCGGCGGCTGCGGCTGCCGGGGATCGTCGGGCTGATCGTAGCGGGGGCGCTCGTGGGGCCGAGCGTGCTCGGGCTGCTGGAGCGCGACGCGACGTTCGAGCTGCTCGGGACGGTGGGGCTGCTGTACCTCATGTTTGTCGCGGGCGTGACGCTGGACCTCAACCAGTTCGCGCGGCAGCGGACGCAGAGCCTCGTCTTTGGGCTCGTCTCGTTCGGCGTGCCAATGGGGCTCTCGCTCTTGGCCGGGCCGTCGCTGCTCGGGTTCGACCTGGCGACCTCGTGCCTGCTCGGGGCCATCGTGGGCTCGCACACGCTGCTGGCGCTTCCCATCGTGCAGCGCCTGGGTATTACGAAGAACCCCGCCCTCATCATGGCGACGGGCGGTACGATGGTGACGGATGTGCTGTCGCTCGTCGTCCTGGCTATCGTGGTGGCCCTGCAGACGGGCGACGCGAACATGCTCTTCTGGGGGGGCTTCGCGGGGCGCGTGGCGCTGTGGCTCGCGGCGGTGCTGCTCGTGCTGCCGCGCCTCGGGCAGTGGTTCTTCCGCACCGTGCGCAAGCAGCCCGACGTGGAGTTCGTCTTCCTGATGTTCGCCTTCTTTATGACGGCGTGGCTGGCAGAACTGGCGGGCTTAGCCTCGATCATCGGCGCGTTCGCGGCGGGGCTCGTCCTCAACCGGCTCGTACCGCCGCAGAGCCCGCTTATGACGCGCATCCGCTTCGTCGGCGACGCGGTCTTCATTCCGTTCTTCCTGCTCTCGGTCGGTTTGCTCGTGGACGTGGCCGTGCTCGCGCAGGGGGCCGTCTGGGCTGTCGCGCTGGTGGTGACGGGGCTGGTGTTCGTGGGCAAAGGGCTCGCGGCGGGGGGCATCGGGCTCGGTTTTCGGCTCAAGCGCGCCGAGATCGCGACCATCGCGGGGCTCACCGTGCCGCAGGCGGCGGCGACGCTCGCGGTGACGCTGATCGGGTTCGACCTCGGCTTCTTCGAGGCGAAAGTCGTCAACGCCGTCGTGCTGATGATCCTGCTGACGTGCCTCGTGGGGCCGTGGCTGGTGGAGCGCTTCGGGCGCCAGGTGGCGCTCGCCGATGCTCAGGCGGCCACCGCGACCGAGGCCCCGCAGCGCATCCTCGTCCCGCTCGCCAACCCGGACACCGCCGAGGACCTCGTGGACCTCGCGCTGCTGCTCCACAGCCCGACGAGCCAGCAGCCGATCTACCCGCTCACCATCGCTCGCCGCGAGGACGACGTGCCCGCGGGCGAGAAGCTGCTCGAGACGGCCGTCGTCCACGCCGCGGCGGCCGACGTGCCCTGTACGCCGCTGACGCGCATCGACCTCAACGCCGCTGCCGGTATCGTGCGGGCCATCCGCGAGGAGCGCATCTCGACGGTAGTCGTGGGCTGGAACGGACGTAGCACGGCTACGGCGTTCGTCTTCGGGAGCATCCTTGACCAGGTGCTCGCCGAGACGCGCACGATGACGGTCGTGAGCAAGCTCGAAGCGCCGGTCAACACGACGGCGCGGCTGCTCGTGGCGGTGCCGCCGCTGGCGGAGCGCGAGCCCGGCTTCCCAGCGGCGCTGCGGGCGCTGAAGGTGCTCGCCGACCAGAAAGGAGCCCCGCTGCTCTTCATCACGACGCCGGAGTCGGTGCGCCCGCTGCGGGCGCTCGCCGAGCGCACCAAGCCCGCCGCGCCGTTCGAGGTGGCCGAAGTGAGCCAATGGGCCGACCTCCCCGCGACCCTCGACGACCTCGTGGTGACGAACGACCTCCTCGTGCTCGTGAGTGTGCGGCGGGGGACGCTCGCGTGGCGGCCCGCGCTCGAACGCCTCCCCGGAGTGCTCGCAAGCCGCTTCGACGCCGCGTCGTTTCTGACCGTCTACCTCGCCGAGCCCGACCGTGCTGCGCTCGCGGCCGATACCCGCGACCCCGACGGCGTCACGGCGGTCCTCGACGCGCTGCCGCCCGACCACATCCTCGTGGGTCTCCGCGAGGGCTCCGCCGAGTACGCGCTTCAGCAGGTGCTCTGCCAGGGCTTCGCCAGCCAGCCCGAGTTGCCGTTTCGCCTCGCCCGCAAGCTCTCGCGCGGCACGCCCGACGGCGGCGACATGCCCGAGGGGGCCTATGCCCCCGAACTGCTCCCCGGCGTGGTGTTCTACCACCTCCACACGCCCGAGGTGGACGAGATGCAGCTCTTCCTCGGCCTCAGCGACGACGGCCTCGCGTTCGAGCACACCGGCAGCCCCGCGCACGCCATCCTCGCGCTGCTCGTGCCGCAGGACGTGGACTCGGCGACCTACCTGCGGCGACTCTCCGTCGCGGCGCACCTCATCCATACGCCGGAGCACGTCGAGGCGCTGCGGGCGGCGCGGACACCGGACGAGGCACGGACGCTGCTACGGCAGCATCTCAGCGAAGCGGTTGTGGGATAGGGAGAAGGTGGAAGTGCGAAGGGAGAAGGTGGAAGCGGAGGCGATCCGACCTTCGAGAAGCAGGCGCGACTTGAGCGCTTCTGCGCGATCTGAATGCGACCTCAGGCAAGGCCCGACCTCGGGCAAGGTGCTCCCGACGTAGTTGTGCGAGCCTGCGTGGAATCCGAGCTTCCGTTCTCTGCCGGATTTTCGCGCCGCGCGTGGCTCTTCCGGCGCGATGTCTGGTAGGACGCCCGCCATCCCCGCTGCCATGATCCTGTTTCTCGCTGACCTCCACCTTGGGCGTGGGACGCCAGCCGCGAGCCGCGCTGCCGAGCGTGACGCGCTGGCGCTTCTCGACGCCGTCGCCGACCGCCTCGATGCGCTCGTGCTGGTGGGCGATCTGTTCGATCAGTACATGGAGTACCGCCACCTCGTCCCGAAGGGCTTCATCCGGATGCAAGGTCGTCTGGCCGCGCTGGTCGATGCCGGGGTGCCGGTCACCTACGTCGTCGGCAACCGCGACCCGTGGCACCTCGACCACTTCGCGGACGAGATCGGCGTGCGCCTCGTCCGCGATCACGTCGTCGAGACGCTCACGCCGACCGGCCCGTTCGCGGGCGCCTCGGCTTCGAAAACAGACGAAGAGACAGGGTGGCACGTTTATATTGCGCACGGAGACGGCCGCATCGCCCACGACCGGGTGTACAACCGCCTCCGCCCCGTGATGCGCCACCCGGCGGTCGCGCGCCTCTACCGGATGCTGCTCCCCGGCGACACCGGCTACGCCCTCGCCCGCTGGACGGGCCGCCGCGCCGCGCAACCGCTCGGCCGCGACCGCACCGGTCCTGACCTCCCCGCCGTGACTGCCTTGCGCCGCTTCGCTCGCCAGACGCTCGCCTCCACCGACGCGGATCTCGTCGTGTGCGGCCACGTCCACCTGGGCGAATGCACCACCTGGCCGGAGGGCACGTATCTCAACGCGGGGTACTGGTTCGGCCACCGCACCTTCGGCTGCCTGAGCGCCGACGGCCCCGCGCTGCTTCACTGGGACGGCACCATGGCCCGACCCTGCCGCGTCCGCGCCGACGGCGACGCGTTCGTAATCGATGTCACCGAGGCGCCCGCTGCGGTCGCGCTCGCCTGAGTCCGCTGCGGCCCTACTCCCCCTGCTTGCCACCACCCCCATGCCCGACCGTCCTTCCTACTCCGACGAGGAACTGGCGCGCTTCTTCGAGGAGCGTGCGGCCCACGGCACCATTGGTGCTGCCGGTACCATCGGCGAGGCCACCCGCGACGTCGAGCCGCCCGACGGCGATGGCGCGCGGGGTACCGCGCCACGGCCACACGGGCCTGCCCGGCCAGGCGACCCGCGCCCCGTGACGCCAACGAGCGTCGAGACGCGGACGGAGACGCTACTCAAGCGCGGCGGCATCGCGGTGGGCATGCTCGCGCTGCTCGGACTGGTCTTCTTCATCTACCTCTGGTCCGGCATCCCCTCGCTGGAGGAGATCGAGAACCCGGAGAACCTCGAATCGACGCTCGTCTACAGCGCCGACGGTGAGGAATTGGCCCGCTACTACCTCGGCGAGAACCGCACCTGGGTGCCGGTCGACTCGCTCCCGAACCACCTGATCGATGCGCTCGTGGCGACGGAGGACCGGCGGTTCTTCAACCACTGGGGGCTCGACCTCTACGGCCTCGCGGTGGTGTTCGTGAAGGCCCCGTTCGAGGGCGTGCGCGGCGCGTCCACGATCACGCAGCAGCTCGCGCGCAACCTCTACCGCATCCGTAAGGGCGGCGACACGGGCGTCACACAGAAGCTCCGCGAGATGCTCACCGCGATCCAGATCGAGCGCAACTACACCAAGCGCGAGATCATCGAGATGTACTTCAACACGGTCACGTTCTCGAACAACGCGTTCGGCGTGCAGGCGGCGTCGCGGACCTACTTCAACAAGAACGCCTCGCAGCTCGACCTCGGCGAGAGCGCCGTGCTCGTCGGGATGCAGAAGGCGACGACCTACTACAACCCTGTCCGCAACCCCGGCAACGCGCAGCGCCGCCGTAACGTGGTGCTCAACCAGATGGTGAAGTACGGCTACCTCGAAGAAGGCACCTACCGCGCGCTCGCGCCTGACTCGGTGCGGACTGATTTCCAACCGTACTCCCACACGGATAACATGGCCCCGCACTTTGCGGAGGTGCTGCGCCTCTGGATGCGCGACTGGGCCGAGGCCAACGGCTACGACATCTACCGCGATGGCCTCCAGGTCTACACCACGCTCGACAGCCGCGTGCAGGCGCTCGCCGAGGCTGCCGTCGTGGAACAGATGGCGAAGCTACAGGCGGTCGTGGACGTGGACTGGTCGGCCGCCGACCGCTACTTCTCGCAGAGCGAGGACAACTACGTCCGCTATGTCGCCGACAACGACGTGGAGCCGTTCGCCTACTATTGGGACCGCTTCAGCGACACCTACGTGGACGCCTTCATCAGCGAGACGCGGCGCGCACAGATTCTCCGCAACGCCGGCTTCAGCCGCGACGATGCCGTCGACTCGCTGCGCACCGACGCGGTGTTCATGGACTCGCTGCGCACGGAGAAGACCCGCCTCGAAGCGGGCATGGTCGTCGTCGATCCCACGACCGGCGCGGTGCGCGCGTGGGTGGGTGGGAAGAACTTCGTCGAGGACAAGTTCGACCACGTGATGCAGGCGCAGCGGCAGCCAGGCTCGACGTTCAAGCCCTTCGCCTACGCGGCCGCCATTGACAACGGCTTCTCGCCCTACTATGCGTTGCCCGACACCGGCTTCACCTGGCGGATCCCCGGCCAGCCTGCGTGGCGCCCGCGCGGCGGCGGCAGCGGCGGGATGAAGACCCTCGCGCGCGGCCTCGCCACGTCCAACAACACTATCACGGCGCGGCTCACCCGCGAACTGGGCCCGGCCCGCGTGGCGCTCTACGCGCAGCGGATGGGCGTCCAGAGCCCCATAGACGCCGTCCCATCGGTCGCGCTCGGACCCAGCGACGTGAACCTGCTGGAGATGACCGCCTCGTACGCGACGCTAGCCTCTGGCGGCATCTACCGCCCGCCCACGTTTGTCGCGAAGATCACGGACCGCTTCGGCAACACGGTCGCCGCGTTCTTCCCGGAGGACAGCGGCCAGGAGGCGCTCAGTGCCTCGTC
>JBCCRG010000045.1:0-13214 GCA_039208155.1 Bacteroidota bacterium
GCTACAGCACCAGCCCGCCGTCCACGCTCAGGACGGTGCCGGTCACGAAGCCCGCTTCCTCGGAGGCGAGGAAGAGGTAGGCGTTGGCGATGTCGCCCGGCTGACCGAGGCGCGCCATCGGCGTCTTGTCGACGAACATGTCGATCACCTTGTCGGGGACGATGCCGATCATGTCGGTCTGGATGAAGCCCGGCGCGACGGCGTTGACGGTGATGCCCTTGCGGCCGAGCTCGCGCGCCCATGTCTTCGTCATGCCGACCACGCCTGCCTTCGTGGCGGCGTAGTTGGTCTGGCCGAAGTTGCCGTAGAGCGCCACCACCGAGGCCGCGTTGAGGATGCGTCCGTAGCCCTGCTCGATCATCGTCGGGATGACGGCCTGCGTGGCGTTGAAGACCCCTTTGAGGTTGACGTCGATGACGAAGTCGAAGGCTTCCTCGGACATCTTCTTCAGCGTCGCGTCGCGCGTGACGCCTGCGTTGTTGACGAGCACGTCAATGCGGCCGTAGGCGTCGAGAGCGGCCTGCGCCATGGCCTGCGTCTGCTCGGGCTCGACGACGTTGGTCTGGACGAAGGTCGCCTCGTAGCCGAGGTCGCGGAGGGCCTGCGCGGACGCCTCGCCCGTCTCGGCGTTGATATCGGCGAGGACGAGTTGGGCCCCTTCTTGGCCGAAGCGGACGGCGGTGGCGTAGCCGATGCCGCGGCTACCGCCGGTGATGACGGCGACGCGGCCAGTGAGTCGGGTGCCCGTGCGGGCGTCGGGTGCTTGCATGGTTGAGGTAAAGCGAGGACGGACCGGCGTGAACGAGCCAGGCGTCCGGGTGATGGGGGAACGTTCAGTCAGAGTTCGACAGATTCACGTCGGACGTGGCTCCGTCGGAGGCCGCAGCAGGCGGGACCGCCGGGGTCACCTCGATATCGGTCGCCGCGATGTGGTCGGGGCGCAGCGAGTCGCCGCGCTCCTGCCAGGTGTGGGCGAACTCGGCCAAGAAGCGTTCCATGAGGCCGTAGAACGTGGTCATCCGGCGGAGGTGCTCGGCGGCCCCGTCCACCAGGGCCGCGCTGTCCTCGGTGGCAGCCGAGAGAAAGCGCTGTGCCACGGCGCGGCTCTCACGCACCGTAGCCATGTTGAACGCGAAGGCGTTGAGGAAGAAGTCGCGGTGGACGGTGTAGTAGTCCTTGCGCGGGGCGGGCCCCTCGACCTTGCGAATGAGGTGCTTGTTGGCGAGGTCGCGCGCCGCGATGGAGACGGGCCCCTTGCTGCGCCCGAGCAGGTCGGCGATCTCACCGAGCGAACGGGCCTCGGCCTGGCTCATGAGCAGCCCGATGATGAGCGCCTGCAGCCGCCGGAGGCCGAACGACTCGTAGAGCGCGCTGACCTCCTCGATGAGGCGGCTCTCGGTGGGGCTGAGCTTGGGCGACATGGGCAACCAGGGCGATGGGGTTCGCAGGAATTGCAACATACATATCGTTTGAAATATTTCAAACTTAAATATGAAAACGCTTCCGAGCTACTCGGTTCACAAGCCTCATGCCTCTCTCGGCATCCATCCCCCCTCGCAGCGTGGCCTTCCTACGTATCCTCTGCCCCTCACCTGAGGCCGACTCCGTCGCGAGTCACACACGACGCCTTCAAACCAGCAACGGCTATGCACGACTCAGCGGTCTGCGTTTCTACGTCGGCACAGAACGCCCGTGACGGTGGGACATGGCTTGGCGACGTTCGTGTTGACCCGCCATCGCTTGACGTGCGCCGAAGTCCTGTCCGCGTCGAGGACGCCTGGCTCGAGCGCGAAGTTCGTATGGGCGATGGGGCCGACTTCGCGGAGGTCTTCGTCACGTATTTCTACCTGCGCAGCAACCTTCTAGGCCAACTCGCAGAACGCTTCCTAGCGTTCGTGCAGGCACGCGAGGACGTGCAGCCTCAAGCACCCAGAGAGGGCATCGTGCTGGTCTTCCGGTTGCATTGTGACGACGAGCACCTTGACCCCTTTTCCCTGAGGTTGGTCGTAGAAGACGCTGGTTATCACGTCACAACCCGGAGGATTGGCTCAACCGAAGTGAAATCCGTGTACCTCGGCAGCTCACCGCCAGCGGAGATGCGGATTCGCGTGAGTGAGGAGGCGGGCCAACCACCTGTCGGAGCTTTCCGGTTCAAGCTTCAAGTAGCGGGGGAGCTTGGCGAAGGCGCTGCGTGACCACTCTGCTTCTCTGAGGCAAGCTGGAGGTGTAGCTGTGCGCATACCTTCACCGGCGAGTCGCCTCGACCGCTCTTTTCGAACCGCTATTCCCCATGAACGCACCCTCGCGCTACATCGTCGTAGCTCTCGTTCTCTTTTTCAGTGCCTGTGCGACAGCCCAACTCAGTCCCGACGAGGCGACTGACATTCCAGCTGTGGACGATCCAGCGGCGCTCGTCGCCGAGGTACTCGACGCGGTGCCGCTCGTGGACGGGCACAACGACCTCCCGTGGGCCATCCGGCGCGCGTGGCCGTGCGACGAGGACCCGGCCCAGTGCGCCCAGCCCAATCCGCCGGGCAACGTCGGGGCCTACAACCTGCGTGCGCCCACGCCGGGCCACACCGACCTCGCGCGGCTCCAGGCGGGCCGTGTCGGCATCCAGTTCTGGTCGGTCTACATCCCCTTCTCCACCGCTGCGGCGGGCACCGCCGCCGTGACCCAGCTCGAACAGATCGACATCGCGAAGCGGGTGTTTGCGCGCTACCCGGATGTGTTCGTCGAGACGCCCACGGCGGACGAGGCCGTGGCGGCGTGGCAGGACGGCAAGATTGCCTCGGTGCTTGGGATGGAGGGCGGGCACGCCATCGAGAACTCGCTCGGCGCGCTGCGCATGTTCTACGACCTCGGCGTGCGTTACATGACGCTCACCCACTCCGGCACCATCGACTGGGCCGACTCGGCCACGGATGAGCCGCAGCACGACGGCCTGAACGGGTTCGGCGAGGACGTCGTCCGGGAGATGAACCGCCTCGGGATGCTCGCGGACCTCTCGCACGTCTCCCCTGCCGCCATGCACGACGCCCTCGACGTGTCCGAGGCCCCGGTTATGTTCTCGCACTCGTCGGCGCGCGGCGTCACCGACCACGTTCGCAACGTCCCCGACGACGTGCTGCGGCGGCTTCCGGAGAACGGCGGCGTCGTGATGGTCACGTTCGTTCCCTCGTTCGTCAACACCGAGGTGCAGGCCTGGTGGGCGGCCCGCTCAGCGATCACCGACGCCGCCCGCGCCGACTCGCTCTCGGCCGACGAGTTGATCGCGCGTCTCAGCGCCTGGTCCGAAGCCAACCCGCGCCCGGAGGCCACGCTCGCCGACGTCGCCGACCATATCGACCACGTCCGCGCCGTGGCAGGCATCGACCACGTTGGGCTGGGCGGCGACTACGACGGCATCAGCACCGTGCCGGTCGGGTTGGAGGACGTATCCACTTACCCTGCGCTCCTCGAAGAGCTTGCACGGCGCGGCTGGACGGCGGAGGAGCTCCGCAAGCTCGTCGGCGAGAACGCTCTCCGCGTCTGGCGCGACGCCGAGACCGTCGCGGCGCGGCTGCAAACCGAGCGGGCGGCCTCCACGGCGCTCCTCGAACGCCCCCATCACGAGTAATACCATTCCCGAGAAACAGCCGTGCAAACTCTCTTCAGAGTCATTCCCGCGAACGCGGGAATCCATACGGTGCATCGTATGGATCCCGGATCAAGTCCGGGATGACAAAGGAGGGAGAAGCAAGCAATACACAGGACTTTCCCGTATCTGGTATAAGTACGCGCGCCCGTCGCGCTACGCGCCGGGGTTCATCCGCCAGAGCGCAAGGTTCAGCGCGGCGGCGTAGGTCACCCACAGGAGGTACGGCACCAGCAGCGCCCCAGCGAGCGGCTTGATCGACCAGAAGAAGAGCAGCGTTAGCGCAATCGCGAGCCACAGCCCGGCGATGTCGAGGAAGGCCAGGCCCATATCGTGCCGCCCGAAGAAGAGCCACGACCACGCCGCGTTGAGTACGAGTTGGACGCCGTAGACCGTGAACGCGCCCTTCGCGCCTGCGACGCCGACCTCGCGCCAGACAAGCCAGCCCGCCACCGCGATCAGCAGGTAGAGCACCGTCCACGCGACGGGAAAGAGCCAGTTCGGCGGCGTCCACGCGGGCTTGTCAAGCGCCGCGTACCATGCGCCTGGCTCGAAGCGCGCCCCGGCCGTCGCCACGAGCGCGACGACACCGATGAAGCCGAGTAGGACGAGGGCGTCACGCATCGCGCGGCTGGGATCGGGTACGGGTCACGTGCTCGGAGGTGCGCATGATCACCTCGAACACGTACCACACAGCGTTGAGGGCCGCGCCGAATGCGACAAGCGGGGGCGTCTGGAGCATCGTCCACCAACACAGCGCCGTGAGGGATCCCCATATCGCAATCCATGCAGCGGACTGCAGCCTCCTATCTGGGTCGCGGAGCCGACCGACCCAGTGGAGGACGAGGCGCGAGAAGAGTACGGATGCGATCGCGGCCAGCGCGGCGAGGTAGAGCATGGCCGCCTACTCGACCAGCGCCTCCAGGCGGTCCCCCGTGAGCGTGACGCCGTCGATGAGGGCCTCCGTGAGCGTGCCGTCGTCGGTGAAGCTACACGCGGCGGTGCCCTCCTGCGGCTGGTTGCGGGTGTTGATGACCTCGTAGCCGAACACGACTTCGGTGTCCTCCACCTGCAACGTCGCATCGAGGACGTGGACAGCATTCGGCAGACCGTGGTAGTGCTGAGCCGCGCGGGCGCAGGCGTCCACGAGTACACGGTCGGGCGACGCAGTCTCGCAGCCGAGCAGCATGCAGCCGAGCGACAGGAGCGGAAGCAGCAGGAGGCTGCGCATGGGCGTAGGGTTAGAGCGCATTCAGGAGCGCAACGAGGGCCGCCAGGTCAGCACGGTCAGCAGGCAACACATCGCGCCAGACGAGCGTCGGGCCGTCGGGCGGATCGAGCGTCAGGCGATGCGTCAAGCTACCGCCCACGTCGGGAAGCGCGGCGTCCCAGTTCACGGCGTCGAGGGCGTCACGGAGCGCCTGCTGCTCCTCCTCCGTGAGCGGGCGTCGGCGGGTGCCGCGCGTGACGTAGCTCCCGCGAAACGTCTCCACGGTGCCGTCGGCGAAGACCTCGACCGAGGCGCTGTAGTCATACTCGCCCTGCGTGACGAGGCGGACGGCCTGGAGCTTGGATGGAGGCATAGGGGATGGAGCGAGGCTAGCCGGGACGCTGTCGGATCGCAGGGGCGGCGCGCCCCGTAGAGGAAGTCTTCCCATCTGTCTTCGCGCGCGGGCTACCGCCCGTTCCCCTCATGTCTTCCTCGACCTCAGCCGCTGCCGATCGCGTCCTCGATGCCGCAGAGCATCTATTCATGGAGCGCGGCTATGCGGGGACACGCCTGCGTGACATCGCGGCCATGCTCGACATCAAGCACGCCTCGCTCTATCACCACGCGCCGGGCGGCAAGCAGGAATTGTGGGACCGGGTCCTGGAGCGTGCCCTTCGCCGACACCGCGACCGGATCGAGTCCATCGCCCACGAGCAGCCGACCCTCCAGGCGCAGTTGCAGGCAGTCGCGGCATGGCTGCTCTCCCAGCCCGCGATGAACGTGGTGGCGATGGCGTCGCCGACCCAGCCGACCGCAGCCCAGCCGAACGCGACCGCCATCACGGGACTGCTCTACGTCTACATGCTCCGCCCGGTAGCCCTCCTCTTTGAGGCCGCCCTGGAACGCGGAGAGATCAGCAAAGACGCGCCTGACCTACTCGCGGGGATGTTCGTGGCGTCTGTCAACGCGCTCATCCCGGCACACACGGCCGACGAGCTGCCCCGCCCCGTCGAGGAGGTCGCCGACGACATCGTCGCGGTGCTGATCCAGGGAGCCCGCGGCTAGGCAGGGCTGAAAAAAGTCAAGGCTGGCGAGAACAACCTACCAACTTGTAGGTAGACCTGATCCCTTCTCGTGTCGCTCTGGCGCCCAGCCCTTCTCCCCATGCGTGCTCTTCTTCTCCTCGTTCTCGCTCTGGTCCCGTCCGCGGCGCTCGCCCAGTCGCTCACCGGCCGCGTCGTCGATGCCGTCACCCAGGAAACCTTGCCGGGCGCGAACGTCGCGGTGCTCGGCGCGAACGGCACCCTCGTCGGCGGGGCGGCCACCAACCTCGACGGCGCGTTCGAGGTCGAGGCGCTGCCGCCGGGCGTCTACCGCGTGCGCGCTTCGTTCGTGGGGTATGCGCCCAAGGTGATCACCGACGTGGTCGTGCAGGGCAGCCGCCCGACGTTCCTGCTCTTCGAGCTGCGCGAGGACGCCGCGATCGTCGGCGAGGGCGTGACGGTCGAGAGCGACTTCTTCGACGACGCGCCGGATGCGCCGGTCTCGGCACGGACGCTCGGGCCCGAGGAGGTGCGCCGCACGCCCGGCGGCCAGAACGACATCTCGCGCTCGCTGCTCACGCTGCCCGGCGTGTCGAGCGGCGTCGACAACCGCAACGACCTCCTCGTGCGCGGCGGGGGGCCGAGCGAGAACGCCTACATCGTCGATGGCATCGAAATCCCGCAGATCAACCACTTCGCCACGCAGGGCGCAGCGGGCGGCGCACTCGGGCTGCTCAACGTTGACTTCATTCGCGAAACGACGTTCTACACCGGCGGCTTCCCCGTCCGCTACGGCGACGCAGCTTCGTCGGTGCTGGTCGTCGAGAACCGCCCCGGCAGCCCCGAGACGCTTGCGGGCGACTTCACCGTCGGCGCGACCGAGACGGCGCTCTCGCTCGACGGCTCGTCGGGGCAAGACTTCAACTGGACGTTCTCGGCGCGGCGCTCCTACCTCCAGCTTCTTTTTCAGCTCCTCGACCTGCCGATCCGTCCGGCCTACTGGGACTTCCAGAGCCGCGTCGAGTGGACGCCCACCCGCGACGACCGCTTCGTCTACTTCGGCCTCTGGGCCATCGACGACTTCGACATCGAGGAACCCGGCCCGGACGCCGACTTCGAAAACCAGGAGATCGCCGACCGCGTGCTCGACAACGACCAGCGGAGCTACACCACCGGCATCTCGTGGCGACGGCTTCTGCCCGGTGGCTTCGTCACGACGGCCGTGAGCCGGTCGTTCCAGACGTTTGCCTTCCAGGACCTCGATCAGGACGACGTCGCGCTCCTCACGAACGACGCCGACGAAACGGCCTGGCGCATCCGCTCCGACGCGGACTTCAAGCTCAGCCCGCGCCTCACGCTCGGCGTCGGCGGCGGGGCCTCGCGCGAGACGATCACCTCGGTCTTCTTTCAGCGTGCCACGGACGCAACGCCGTTCGATACCGACCTCCAGTTCGACACGGACCTCGCGCTCTGGAAAGGCTTCGGATATGGGCAGCTCACCGCGCAGGTCGGCCCGCTCGCGCTCACCGGTGGCCTTCGCGCCGACGGTACCGACTTCCTCGACCAGGGCGCGGTCCTCTCGCCCCGCGCGAGCCTTGCCTTCGACGTCACGGACCGGGTGCAGCTCAGCGCCGCGCTCGGGCGCTTCACGCAGGCCCCGGAGCTGATCTCGCTCGCGGTGCAGGAGAATGGGGCGTTCGTCAACCGCGACCTGCGCTGGATCGATGTCGGGCAGGCCGTCGGCGGCGTGGCGGTGGACGTGGCCGAGGGCCTGCGCGTCGGCGTCGAGGGCTACTACAAGGCCTACGACGACTACCCCGTCTCGGCGTCGGACCCGCGCGTCTCGCTCGCCAACCTCGGCGGCGACTTCGGGGTGATCGGGGCCGAGGACCTCACGCCCGTCGGCGAGGGGCGGGCCTACGGCGTGGAGGTGTCGGCGCAGCAGCGGCTTGTGGGGCGCGTCTACGGGCTGGGGGCCTACACGCTCGGTTGGAGCGAGTTTACCGGCGCGGACGGCGTCTTTCGTCCGAGTTCGTGGGACGTGCGGCACACCGTCTCGCTCGCAGGCGGCGTTCGGCTCGGCAACTGGGAGATCGGCACGCGGCTCACGGTGCAGTCGGGCCGCCCGTTCACGCCGTTCGACCTCGAAGAGTCCGCAATCGAATACGCCCTCACCCGGCGCGGTGTCCCCGACCTCGACCGGCTCAACACCGAGCGCACGCCGGCTTACGCCCGCTGGGACGTGCGCGTCGACCGCCGCTTCGCGCTCACGCGCGGCATCAACGGCGTCGTCTACCTCGACGTGCAGAACGTGCTCGGCCGCGAGAACGTGTTCGCGCTGCGCTACACCGAGGACCCCGCCGAGCCGGACCGCCTCGTGGAGCAGACCAACGTCGGGCGGCTACCGACCATCGGCTTCAGCGTGGAGTTCTGACCCGATCCAGGATTGACGCTCGTCCGAGGTGCAGCTGCGAGGCTGGATCGGGTGTCCGTTGTCTTCTGTCCGTGGTCATTGGCTGCGAGTCGGCTCAACGACCCAGATGACCTGAGACGAAGGGCTAGGGGCCGAGCGCTCAGCTTGCCCTACAGCGGCGCGGTGCCGAACTCGACGGAGAACGCGCGGCACCAGATGGAGACGCCGGCTGCGTTCGCCACGTCGGCGTCGGCGGGGACGGTGTAGTTCTGGTCGCCCCGCGTGCTCTTGAGGCGGCCGAGGTCGATGGGCCCGTTGGTCTTGTCGTTGAGGTCGGTCACGAGCCAGACGCGGAGGTCCGGACCGTTGTCGGAGTCGAGCCCTTCGAGGCGGACGGCGTGGGAGCCGTCACCGAGGCGGTAGAGGAGCGCGCGGCCCGCCACGTCGTGGTTGCGGTGCCCGGAGAACGTCCCCTCGGCGATGACTTCGGCGGCCGCCATCGTGGGCTCCGCCATCGGCTCGGTGGGCATCGCGCCCTCCATCTCGCCCGTGGCAGCTGTGGTGTCAACAGCGGCGGTGTCTGGTGCCACAGCATCCGGTGCCGGGGTCGCGCCGAGCGGCGCGTCGCTGACTGGTTCGGTGTCGGTGCACGCGACCAGCGTCAGGGCAAAGGCGGCGAGGAGTACGAGGAAGCGCATGGGCTTGCTGGTAGGTGTGCCCGCAAGCTACGGCGCAGCCCGGCTCGTGCGACGACACACCACGTCGAGCACGATGCGACGCGTCCACCCAGAGCCGACAGCTGACAGCCAACGGCCAGCAACGTCACGTCACCATCACCCGCCGCGCCTTGTCGGTCTGGCCGATGCCGGGGTTGAACGTGTTCGTCGGGTCCAGCGCCGCGTAGTGCGCGCGCAGCGCCTCGTCCGCCTCGTAGATGTGCCCGACGTTGTGCTCGGCGGGGTACTTCGCGCCTTTCTCGTCGAGGAGCGCCAGGAGCCGCGCCTTGAGCGCCTCCACGTCGGCCCCCTTCTTCGGGGCGATGTCGAGGTGGAAGACGTGGCACATGAAGTGCCCGCAGTAGAGCGCGTGGTCGATGTCGTCCGCGATGTCGTCGGGAATGTCGATGATCCAGTCCGGGTCGTTGCCCAGGAGGGCGATGTCGAGCGCGAGGACTTCCTCAGTCGTCTTCTGGTGGACGTTCTGGTAGCGGATGCCCGCTCCGGCTGCCGCGAACCGGTGCAGCAGCGCCGCCTCCGCTTCCTTGTCCGTGCAGGCGAAGAAGGCCACGCCGTCGCGGGTGCTCCACACGTCGTCGAGGTAGCGCTGCGCCTCCTCGATGCCGTCGTCCGACACGTTGAGGATGAGGTAGTGCTCGAAGCGGTCGCGGTACTGGCGGATGCGCTCCGGGATCTGGCCCGGGAAGAGCTTGCTGGCGTGGTAGAGCACGAGGTCCGGGAGGAACCGTGGCAGAAACGAGACCTTGTTCGTGAGGTACTCCACGCGCGACTTGAGCGCGTAGAGCGTCGGCAGGCGCTTCGTGCCGAGGTGCTTGATCGAGAGGACGACGTCCTTGCCGTAGCGCTTGGCCGTGTCGAGGATGCTCCGGTTCATGTACTCGACTTTGTCGGGCAACGCCTCGAAGTGGGTCAGGATGTGGCGGCGCAGCGCGGTGAAGTCGGCGGGGTCGTTGGTGCCGAGGAAGAAGACCTGCGTCCGCTCGGGCTTCGGGTAGGTGTCGACGCGGACGGCGAAGGCGGCCACCTTGCCCGCGCTGCCGCTTACATCGTGGAGCCGCCGGGGGTCGGCGTTGTAGCGGTTGGGCACGTCGGCGTCCAGGTTGCGGATGCGCGCGGCGTACTCGCGGTCCGACGCGGGCGTATCGAACGCCTCGATGGCGTCCTCGGGGATGCGTCCGCTTTCGAGCGCCGCGAAGATCTCCTCGGGCGTCTCACCGAGGCCCCGGATGCCGAGGTGGTTGACCAGTTCGAGTTGGCCTGCCTCGTTGACCCGCGCGAAGAGCGACAGCTCCGTGTACGAGACGCCGCGTTTGCAGAGCGCCCCGCCCGCGTTGTTGGCGATCCCGCCGACGATGGTCGCGCCGATGGTCGTCGAGCCAATCACCGAATGCGGCACCCGGTCGATGGGCGCGAGCAGTTGCGTGAGTTCGTGGAGCGTCGCCCCAGGCATCGCGACCACCTGCTCGCCGCCGCGGATCGGGATAATGCCCTTGAGGCGGCGCGTGTTGACGATAACGAGCGGGCGGTCGTAGTCGAAGCCGCTGGGGCCGGAGCCGCCGGTGAGGCCCGTCTTCGTCCCCTGCATGAGGATCGCCGCGCCCGCATCGACGCACGCCTGGAGCACGCGCCACTGCTCCAAAAGCGATCCCGGAAAGACGACCGCTGCTGCCCCACCGAAGCCGTAGCGGAAGCCGGTCCGGTAGTAGGCCGTGTCGCCGTCGTCGGTCAGGACGTGCTTGCTACCGACGACGCCCTGGAGCGCAGTGATCAGATTCGAGGCAGACATGGCGAGGCATCGTGTTGGACAGGGGAACACGCGGCACGCCCGACTTCGCGTACGGTTTCGGCAGCCGGGGACGATGCGGGACACGGAGCGCTTTACGAAGAGATGGCCGTAGAAGCGACGCTCGAGAGTAAGCCGCGCGCCATGCCCTCCGCTTTACCTTCCATCGCCACGTCAAATGCGCATTAGATTCGGCTCGCGAGGCGTGCCGCACCCTACGAGGTGGCCCCAGCGGCCCGTTGCTGCCCCGAGCCTTTACTTCGCTTGACGGAGCCACCCATGCACGTCCATGTCTCGCTCGATGAGCTAGAGCCACCACTCTTTGACGGAAACCTGCCCGTGTCGGCACCGGGCGACCTCGCCGTCCAGGAATTTCGCATCGACCACCCGCTGCTGTCGTGGTCGAACCGCATGGTCCAGGCGGGCGGCTTCCTGCTGAGTCGGCGGCAGTTCACGGCGCACCGCGACCTCACCGTCGCCGGGCGCACCGACCAGCCGGTCGTGGACTGGACGGTCTGCCTCACCGGCGAGATCGAAGCCGAGTTGGATGGGCTCGCGCACCCCTACACGTCCAGCGCTGGCCGGTGCTACGCCACCTTCTCCCCGGAGGCCAGTGGCCGCGTCCGCTGCCGGGAAGGGGTCACGCAGGAGGTGTTCGAGATGGTCATGACGCCTGCGCTTCTGGAGGACCTGGTGGCGCGCTACCCCGCTCTCGTCGAGCAGGCGCTCGGGCCGGTCCTTCGTGGCGAGCCGCTGCTCCTCATCGGACCGCAGACGCCCGCCATCCGCCGCCTCGTCGGCGAGCTGTCACGGTTCGAGGACCACGGGTCCCTGAGCACCCTCTTCGCCGAGTCGGCGGCGCTGCGGCTGCTCGCGCTCCAGCTGGACGCCATGCGCCCAGAGCGCGAAGCACCGCCGCCGCGCGCGCTCTCGTCACGGGAGGTGGACCGGATGCACGAGGCGAAGGCGATCCTCCTGGCGCGCGCCACGGACCCGCCCTCGCTGCAAGAGCTAGCCCGGCTGGTCGGCACGAACGAATTCGCGCTCAAGCGTGCCTTCAAGGCGACCCACGGGACGACGGTCTTCGGCCTCCTGTCCCGGGCCCGGATGGAGCGCGCCCACCTACTCTTGTCCGAGACGGACCGGCCGGTCTCGGAGGTGGCGGCGGAGGTCGGCTACACGCCCGCCGCGTTCAGCACGGCCTTCCGGCGGACGTGGGGCCTGCGCCCCAGCGACGTGCGACGAGGCGACCGGAGAGGCCGGTGAGGAACGGACGGACACCTGCGCCTGAGGAGACGGCACATTCGCCTCCGATCACGGAAGTGCGACGAAGGCTTGGGGCGCGCCCTCGGTGGCGAGGATCGGGCCGTCGGAGGCCTGCCCCGTCGCCGGGTCGTAGCTGTAGACGCCGGTCGCCGTCGCCGTCCCGAGGCCGAAGAGGATGAGCCCGTCGCGCTCGACGACGCCGGACGACGCGCTCGTCCCAGGCGGGAGCGGGAGCTTCTCGACGGTCTGCGCGGCCAGGTTGATGCGGACGGGCTGGAAGGCAAGGTCGGAGGCAAAGTTGGGCGGGTTCGAGAGCGCGCCGGGCGTCTGGGAGACGGTGTAGACGAACCCGTCGCGGTAGACGAACTGACCCGCAAGCGGACCCGTCAGGCCCCCCGGCACATCGATCTGGGCGGAGGTCACCGCGAGGAAATAGTCTGGGTCGAAGGCCATCTCACCCGCCCGGATGCGGAGGAAGCCGCCCTCCTGGCCCGGCACGAAGCCGAAGGACGCGACGGCATAGACGTAGAGGTCCCCCTGCTCGTCCACGAACATGGACTCGGCGGCACCCCCGCGCCCGGCCCCCGCCGAGCGGTCGTCCCGGATGACGCGCTCGAACGCGAGCGTCTCGGCATCGAGAACGGCGACATCCGTGCCCGACGTGGACGCGAACGGCGCGAATTGCTGCTGGAGCGCGACGTAGAGCTTGCCGTCGCGGATGACCATCGTGGAGGGCTCGGGGTTGGTGTCGGCGGGGTTGTCGGGGTTGCGCGCGATGCCAAGCGTGGTGAAGTCGACGGTCCGCGTGACCGTCATCGTGCGGGGGTCGAACTCGGTCACGATCCCCGTCGTGATCGCGTTGACGAGCGCGCGGCTCTCGCTCACCCACAGGGCGTCCGTCGAGAGGCTCCCGCCGGGGAGCGTGAGTTGGCCCCCCACCGTGAGCGCGCCGCCGTCGCCGACGTCGTAGCGGAGGACTTGGTCGCTGAAGAGGTTCGGGACGGCGAGGATACTGCGCCCCCGTCCGTAGATGAACGGCTGGAACGTGGATTCCAGGGCGGCGGCGTTGGTGACCGACCCCGCGTCGAGGCTCACCGCCTGGAGGAACGACGAGCCCTCGGCCCC
>JBCCRG010000046.1:0-13211 GCA_039208155.1 Bacteroidota bacterium
ACCTCCCAGCATCTAGCTGGCGTAACACGTGCCGTCCAGGCTATGGGTTCATGTTGAAGATCACCTGCCGAACCCGGAGTTGGCCCTCCTCCTCCCGCTCGAAGACGAACAGGTTCTTTGTCTCGAACGCCATGGCCTCTTCGGAATCCTTCGGTACGAACGTGCCGACGGCACGCCCTCGCGCAAGGACCACGTCCTGGTACGCCTCCAGGGCGAGTACCTCG
Source organism: Bacteroidota bacterium (assembly GCA_039208155.1). Taxonomy (GTDB): domain Bacteria; phylum Bacteroidota; class Rhodothermia; order Rhodothermales; family Rubricoccaceae; genus JBCBEX01. The sequence continues at coordinate 225 of JBCCRG010000046.1, forward strand.
TGCGTCACCGTAGTCTGCCCGTGCGTCCACCCCGCCTGGACGTGCGCGCGGTAGGCATCCCGCCCCTCCACGAGCGGCTGGCCGTGCGGCATGAGCACCACATCGGGAGCCACGTACGAGAGGTACGCCTCCAGCCCAGCCTCGTCCTGCCGGTCGGCCAGGGCCAGGATGCGCTCAACCTCGGCGCGGTCGGCGTCCGCGTCCACGGGCTGGGAGGGGTGCGTACACCCCACGACTCCACCTACGGCAACCAGCACGCAGAGCGTACGCGTCATGCTACGGAATCTCATCGGATAGGCTGGTTTATGTGTTCGCTACTCGTGCTACTACCGAAGACGCCCCCTTGGTACAGCAGAATGCATAGTCCTTGATAGCTCCCCTCCTGGACAGAGCCTGCCCTCGCGAACGCGGGGGAGGGGCTGGGGGTGGTCGATTATCGAGCTTCGGTCAGCAACCCCCTCTGTCTCCCCCTGACCAGGGGGAGAACTCCTTCGGCGGCCTCTCAACGCCACTGAATACCGCTATAACTTCGTGGAGCTTCGGGTGGCAAATTCGGCATACGGCAGCGCGTTAGCTAGCCTGAACTTAGAGAAGGAAGTCGTAGACCACGACCATGCCCACGAGCGCGATGCCGACCCCGAACAGCCCGAACGCGAGGTACATCAGCCGTTGCTCGTTCGACGACGACCGCCTCATCTTCAGCCTCGACAGCCACCCGTCACTCGGACGGAGTGTCCGGGTCCCACTGGCGAGGCGCTCGACGAGGACCTGCTGGGTCTGGAGCGCGAACAAGGCGGCGAGGAAAAGAGCAACGACCCCGCCAACGAGCAGCCCCTGGCGCTCGGAGTCAGCGAACACCGTCTGCATGAGCGTGACAGTGCCGCCCGCCGCCGCGAGGGAGAGGGTCGAGAGCTGGCGGAGAAAGTCGAAGAGGAGCTCAGCCACGGTATCGGCTGAGACCTCCGGTTCCTCGTCTACCGCCTCTGTGGGCTCGACCTTCGAGTTCCTGTGTTTCATGGCAGCGGGGGCAGGTGGCAGGCTGGCTATCGACGGTGTCTCTTTGCTGCGTGACGGGTGCGACGCCGTGCCGCATAGGACCCAACACTGCTTGCGGCTGGAAACGAGCACCAGTTCGCGCTACAGCGCAGGGCCGACGGTGCGGTAGCTGCGCGCGTAGTAGAGCAGCGGCTCCTCCCCAACGCCGCCCTCGATGTGCTCGACCTGGCCGAGCACGAGGTCGTGGTCGCCCGCGACGTGGCGGACCCAGAGGCGGCAGTGGAGCACGCCCATCGTGCCGGCGATGACGGGGACGCCCGCCGCGTTGTACTGCACGTCGAGGCCGTCGAGTTGCTCGGCGCTCGTGAGGTCAGGCATGGCGAAGCGCGTGGCGAGGTCGACCTGCTCGGCGTGGAGGAGGTGGACGCAGAACGCCTCGGCTTTGGTCAGCACGCCGTGGAGGCCGGTCCCGTGGATGACGTTGAACGACACGAGCGGCGGGTCAAGCGAGACGCTCGTGAACGACCCGATGGTGGCCCCGCGCGCGAGGCCGCCTGCGCGGGTGGTCACGACGGTGACGGGGCTGGCGACGTGCCGCATCGCGCGGCGGAGCGCATCGCCCAGGTTGGCCTCAGCGGACACGCCCGGAGGCGCGGACGAAGCGTGGGACATGAGGGTAGAGGAGCCAGGTGAGAGGTGCACGCGCGTCAACGCTGCGCCTCGCGCCGGGTTCGGCCCGCGTAGTCCTCTGCCCCTCCCCCGCTAGCTTCCGGAGAATGCGTCCTTCACGCGGCTGAAGAACGAGCGACGCTCGCCGTTCTTCTTCGGCTGGAAGGCCGGGCTGTCGCGGAGGTCCTGAAGCACCGTACGCTCTTCAGGGGACAGGTCCTGCGGCGTCCAGACGTGGACGCGCACCATCTGGTCGCCGCGCCGGCTGCTGCTGCCTAGCTCCGGCAGCCCACGCCCGCGCATGCGCAGGATGCGTCCGCTCTGGAGCCCCGGGTCGATCTGGAGGCGGGCGCGGCCCTTGAGCGTGGGCACCTCGACTTCGGTGCCGAGCGCTGCGTCCGGGAACGAGAGCGCGAGGTCGTAGACGATGTCCATCCCCTCGCGGGTGAAGTGCTCGTGCTCGACCTCCTCGATCTCGACGCGGAGACTCCCCGACGGGCCGCCGCGCTGGCCCGCGTTGCCCTTGCCGCGCAGGTTGAGGTACTGCCCCTCCGAGACGCCGCCCGGCACCTCGATGGTGACCATCTCCTCGCCCTTGAGGCGGCCTTCGCCCGCGCAGTTGCCGCAGCGGTTCTGCACGATGCGCCCCTCGCCTCGACACTGCGGGCAGGGCTGCACGTTCACGAACTGGCCGAAGAACGAGTTCGACACCTGGCGCACCTCGCCGGAGCCGTTGCACGTCGGGCAGGTGGCGTAGCCCGCGTCGCCGCCCTCCGCGCCGGCCCCGTCGCAGACCTCGCAGGCGACGTACTTGCGCAGCTTGAGTTGCCGCTCGACGCCTTCGGAGATCTCTTCGAGCGTGAGCTTGAGGCGCACGCGCAGGTCGGAGCCGGGGCGTCCGCCGCGCCGTCCGTTGCCACGCTGGTTGAAGTCGAACCGGACATCGCCGCCGAAGATGTCCGAGAAGGCGCTGAAGATGTCCGAGATGTCGTTGAAGCCCTGCCCGGGGCGTCCGCCACCGGGTGCGCCAGCGGGACCACGCAGGCCCGCGTGCCCGAACCGGTCGTAGCGCTGGCGCTTCTCCGGCGTGGAGAGCACTTCGTAGGCCTCGGCCGCCTCCTTAAACTTGGCCTCGGCGTCGGCGTCCCCCGGGTTGCGGTCCGGGTGGTACTTCATGGCCTGCTTGCGGTAGGCCTTCTTGATCTCGTCGGCGGAGGCCGAACGAGCGACGCCGAGAATGTCGTAGTAGTCGCGCATGGAGGCGGAGGGCGCAGGCGCGCCGGTGGGGGAGAGAGCCGAGCTAGGTAGGCCCGCCGTCAGTCACGGGCACGGAAAAGAGGCCGCGGTGCCGAGGAATTCAGCACCGGACACGAGCAGGGCCGCAGCGCTATTCGGCGACGACGACGCGGGCGTGGCGGAGGACGCGGCCGTTGAGGGCATACCCGCGCTGGTATTCTGCGAGGATGGTCCCCGACTCGACCTCCGGGTCCTCGACGGGCTGCTGCATGAGCGCCTCATGGACGCGCTCGTCGAACGGCTCGCCGACGGTCTTGATCGGCTGCACGCCGATTTTCTCGAGCTCGCCCGCGAACTTGCGGTAGACCAGCTCGATGCCTTCGCGGAGGCTCTGGAACGCCGGGCCGACGGTCTCCTCTTTGTCCGCCGCCTCGCCTGCGGCCTGGAGCGAGCGCAGGAAGTCGTCGTGGACGTCGAGGAAGCGTGTCACCACGTCGGCGCGGCCGCGCTCGGCGGACTGGCCGAGTTCGGCGGTGGTGCGGCGGCGGTAGTTCTCGAACTCGGCGGCCTTGCGCATCACCTGCTCCTTCGCCTCGGCGAGTTGCTGCTGGAGGGCGTCCACCTCGTCGGTGAGGACTTCGATTTGCTGCTGGCGTTCGGCGAGTTCGTCCACGGCGTGGAGGGCTACTTCAGCGGCATCGGTGTTGGTGCCGATGTGCTGCGACACGCTGTCGCGCGCGTCGGGGTTGATGGGGTTCTGAGTCATGTGCGGGGCGTGCAGGACGCCGGTCGGGTTAGAAGCGTCAGAAACGGGGCAGAGTGCGGCGTCGGGTGGGAGCGTCAGGGAGCGGTGCGGCTGAGGAGCGTCGCCACGCGCTCGACGAGGGCAACGGCGCGGCCGTAGTTCATGCGCGTGGGGCCGATCACGCCCACCCGGCCGATGGTCTCACCCACGCGGTAGGGCGCGGTCACGACAGCGTAGCTGGGCGCAAGGTCAGGGGCGCTCTCGGGCAGGTCGGTGGCGAGTTCGCGGCCGATGAGCACGACCGCACTCGGGTCGTCGGCGGCTGTCGGGTCGGCGTTCGCACCCGGCTGGCTCGCTTCGAGCAGGTGAACGACAGCCTCGCCGTTCTCCACCATCCGGATGAGCCCGCGCACGACCTCGGGGTCCTGGAATTCGGGCTGCGCCACGAGGTGCTGCGGGCTCCCGACCTGTGCGCGGCGGTCGGGCGGCTCCTGAAAAAGCGTGTCGGCTTCGCGGACCACGAGGCGGACGAGCCCGGACGGGTCGCGCGGGGCGAGGCCGTCGAGGCGCTCGGCACCAGTGCGGCGGATCTCCCCAAGCGGGAGCCCGGACAGCCGCTCGTTGAGGAGCGTCACCACGCGCGGGAGGTCAGCCCGGCGAAGCTCGGCGTCGGCCTCGGCGATGATGGTACGGACGAGCCCGCCGCGCACCTCAAGGACGAACATCACCCGCGACGACGACAGCGGCACCACGTCGATCCGGTCGAGCGTGCCCGTGGCGAGCTTGGGCGTGAGCACCACGCCGAGGAGGTTCGTGAGCTGCCCGAGGAGGCGGCTCGACTCACGCGTGAGCGCCTCGATGTCGCCGTAGAGTTGGTTGAGCGAGAGGCGGAGCACCTGCTCGTCCTCGCGGCTGAGCCCGGCGACCTGCATCAGCGAATCGACGTAGACGCGGTAGCCCAGTTCGGTGGGTACGCGCCCGGCGGAGGTGTGCGGGTGGCCGAGGTAGCCGAGCGCTTCGAGCCGGTTCATCGTGTTGCGCACCGACGCCGACGAGAGCGTGATTTCGTCGGCCTCCGCGACCACGCGCGACCCGACCGGCGAGGCCGTCTGCACGAACTGCTGCACGACGAGCCGCAGGATGGCCTGCTCGCGCTCGGAGAGCGTGGGCGGCATCGGGCGAAGCGGAACGGAGTGGCGAGCGCTGGACATGACAGGATGGCAACCGGAGGCGGACCGGAGGACCTTCGGCGGGCAACACAGCCCACGCACAAAGGTCGTGCCGCCACCCCGGTGCGGGTCAGGACGACGGAGCAGGCGTCTAACCAGAGTGCCCCCAGCGCGTTTCCCGACGCCCTGCCCTAGCGAGCGCTCCACTCGTTTTTCAAGGGGGCGGAGAGGCTGTTGGCTCCTGGTCTGCTCGCCTACGGCTCGCTTGTGGGGCGCTCGCGCTGCTCGCTGTTAGCCCCTGGCTTTCCGGCCACGGCCGCACCGCAACACGGCCACACCGCAGCACTTCTCGCCACGGCCGCACCGCAACACGGCCACACCGCAGCACTTCTCACCGCCCCCACACCATCACGCCGCCGACGTGCCCAGCGTAGACCACGAGCAGCGCGGCTGCGCCAGCCAGCACGACAACTATGAGACGCGCCCAACGGGCGTCGGCCACGAGGCGACGCGGGCCTGCGCTGGTCCGCAATTGCCAGGTGCGCCAGCCCGTCAGCCCGGCGAGCAGCAGCGTCACGGCGCCGCTCAGCCGCAGCGTCCAGGATGCCGTGGTGCGGTGCTGCGCGATGAGCTCGTCCACGATGGGCGTCCCTTCGACCTCGTCGTAGAGTCGCTGGCCTGTCTCCACGGCCCACCAGGTCGCGGCGGAGGCCACGGCGAAGAGCACGAGCAGGCCTAGGCGGAGCCGGACGCCACCTGTCACGGCGTAGACCACCGCCGCCAGCGCCCCAAGCGGCAGCAGCACCACCGGCAGGTGCACCGCCAGCGGGTGCCAGGTCGAGAGGTCGTACTCGAACGGAGCGAGGAGCCAGTCCATGGGGAGCGCAGACGCCAGATACAGGGCCGTCAGATACGGAGCCCAAACCTAGCATATCTGCTCCCGCAGCGGCGTGCGTGCCGGCGGCGCGCGCGTCCCCTCCTGACTATGCAGGGGCATCCGGGTCAGTCCGGATCTTCCTCGTCTGCGATGGGAGGGATATACGGTGCCTCGTTGGTGAAGGCGTCTCGGTAGTCCTCCAAAGAGAACAACGTGAGGAACGACTCTGTCAGATCGATGGCAGCACGTTCTTCTTCGGGTGAGAGGCCATCGTACTTGGCTGGCTCTATGAAATCGAGCATCTCGCCGTAGAGGGCCACCTGCTCCTCGGATAGCCGCGCCCTGTTTCTCGCCAGCCACCGCTGCGCCTGCTCGCGCACGATCGCAGCCCGGTTCTCCAGGTCGATCTCGTTGAAGACCTGGATCCGCTCCTCCATGCTCAACTGTGCGAACTCGTCGTATCCGACCGCGTCCTGCGCGAAGCAGAGACCGCTCGACATGACCAAGGCTACGAGCAGACTCAACGTTTTCATGTTCTCAGCATGTTTGGTTATGTGGCTCCGCCTGAGGTCAGGCCTAGGCACCGAGCGCACAGATCATCAGGGCGTTTCGGTTACAAGCCGTGCACGTCTTTACGTACTGACCGTCCACATAGATCGCATAGGTACAGCTACCACCCCCTGATGAGGGTGGAAATGGATCACCGCTCCCTGTGTCCCCACCGCCACCAGGCATCGAAAACGTCACATACCCGCATCTGCCGTTGCACGATTGCCCGAAAAAGAACCCACACCCGATGAACGACGGCGGTCCGCAGCCTCCTGAAACGCAATCGTCTCCCCCTAGTCCGAATGTGCACCCAATGCCAAGGTTCAGCGTGGCCAATACGTTGCATTGGCATTCGCCAGCGGAGGATGAGTTGCCAGAGCTAAAGGCCTCGAAGACATCTAGCTGTTCTGTCGCGCTCGCCTTACGCTGCTCGTACTCATCGGGACCATACCTGATGTCCTCAAGAACGAAGGGAGCCAGGTCTCCCAGCGAAGTGGCTAGTGTCTCTATCCTAACTCCATTGGGAAGTTGATCAGACCAAGGCTCGACAAACCAGTCCTCGCTCATTTCCTCAGCTAGCTGTCTGAGTATATGCCTCTCCTCTTCCGGAATCCTCTCGTGACGCACGAACGTCTCCAAATGGCTTCTCCATAAGCTTACCCGTTCTTCTGGACTCATAGCTCTGAAGAACTCCCGGACGTACGATGCCGGATACTCTCTCACTGACTGATAGCTCAAGTCTATGCTATCTAGATGCTTCTCGACGTATGCCTTCGCCGATTCACAGTCATCCGGAAGCGACTTCACGTCGGCGACTGCCTCGCCAGATTGCACTGGCGGCGATGACGTTTGCTGCTCTGCAGTGTCACATCCAGATGCAAGTAGGAAGCATGCCGCCATGGCAAATCGCTGGAGAAGTCTCATTTGCCCAATAGGTTAGGTATAGGAAGACAGAAGCATCATAAAAAACTTTTTTGAACTAAGTCAAGGCCCAACTATTACCGATACGTAACGCCTGAACCCCAGCATACTCTCCTCGCAAGCGCGGTCATGGTGCTGCTGCTCGTCGGGCCACTCCTCTTGCGCCTTCAGATCAATCTCGCGGTTTTGGTTTCTTGCCAGCCCACTGCTGCGCCTGCTCCCGCACGATCGCGGCCTGGTTCTCCAGGTCGATCTCGTTGAAGACCTGGATCCGCTCCTCCATGCCAAACTGTGCGAACTCGTCGTATCCGACCGCGTCCTGCGCGAAGCAGAGGCCGCTCGACATGACCAAGGCCATGAGCAGGCTCACCGTTTTCATGTGCTCGGCGTGTGTACGTTTGCGAACCACCCTACCTGCGCGCTGAATCGGGAGCGCGCCCGGCAGGCTCTCGTTTCTCTGCATGGGTAGACGGGACGAAGCTAAAGGTACGAAATACACTCACCCCTTCCTATACCGTACGGCCTGATACGGTACCTCTTCCTGGCCCGATCTTCTTCGCCCCATGTCTGCTGTGTCCGTTCCGATCCGTGCTGAGATCCTCGACCGCCTTCGTGCCATCGAGGCCGAGGAGGACGTGCGGATCGTCTACGCGTGCGAGTCGGGCAGCCGCGCCTGGGGCTTCCCCTCCGCCGACAGCGACTACGACGTGCGCTTCCTCTATGTCCGCCCGCCGGACTGGTACCTTAGCATTGACGTGGAGCGCCGCCGGGACGTGATCGAGCGGCCCATCTCGATGGCGGACAGCGGGGCTGTGCTCGACCTCAGCGGCTGGGACCTACGCAAGGCACTAGGGCTGCTCCGCAAGTCGAACGGCCCGCTGCTGGAGTGGCTCGGCTCGCCCATTGCTTACTACGAGGTCACGCCCTGCGTCTCGGCGTTGCGCGGACTTGCAGCGGCAGCCTTCCAGCCGCGCGCCGCCTACCACCACTACCGCAGCATGGCGCAGCGGACCTACGAGACCCACCTGTGTGGCGACTCCGTTCGAGCGAAGAAGTATTTCTACGCCCTCCGCCCCCTGCTCGCGGTCCGCTGGATCGAGGCTAGCCTTGGCCCCGTGCCGACGGCTTTCGGCACCCTACTCGATGCTGTCGCGCCCTCGGATGCGTTTCGCGCAACCGTGACCGCTCTCATTGAGGCCAAGCGGACAGGAAGCGAGGCGGACGCGAGACAGCCCATTACGGCGCTTCAGGCGTTCGTCGAGAACGAACTGGACCGGCTCAACCGCGACCGACCCGACCTACCCACGGCCTCCTTCCCGCTAGTCCAGCTCAATGCCTTCTTCCGCGAGACCGTCGAGGCTGCCTGGGCGGAATAAGTGCTAGGGCTCTGAGCAGGCGCAGCTGCGTCTCACCCAGAGGTAGCTGTCGTAGCACCGGTCTTCACTTGGACATGGCCTTACCTCGCACGGCTCGCTTCGGCCAGCGCTGCGATCAGGTCCGAGCGCGTGAGGATGTGGAAGCCCTCCGCAGGGGCCCCGTCCCCGCCGACGCCGGTATCGCTGGCGTGGACGAGCACCGCCCCGGCGGGACCATCGAGGTAGGCCGAGAGGTGATCGAGGTGCAGGTTCGCCGGCACGACGGGCAGGGGATCGCCCATCGCGTCGCGCACGGCGGCGTCGCGGGACGCCGGGTCCTCGATGAGACGCTGGAGCACCGAGCGCTCGGTGAGGCTGCCGACCGGCTCCCCTTCCTCGATGACGGGGAGCTGGCTGATCCCGTGCTCCGTCATCCGCGCGATGGCGTCGGCGAGCGTATCGCTCGGAGCGACGGCCACGATGGCCCCGCTCTCGGCCCGACGGCGCAGCACGTTGGCCGCAGTGAGCTCAGCACGGTCTTGGACGAACCCGTTGCGACGCATCCACTCGTCGCTGTAGGTCTTCGAGAGGTAGCGGAAGCCGGAATCCGGCAGCAGCACCACCACCACGTCCTCCGCGGTGAGTGCGTCGCGGTGCGCGTGGAGCCAGTCGAGCGCCCCCTGCATGGCCATGCCGCACGACTGCCCGATGAAGAGCCCTTCCTCGCGGGCCAACCGCCGTGTCATCACCATCGTGTCGCGGTCGGTCACCTGGACGTAGTCGTCCACGATGTCGAAGTCCATGTTCTTCGCCAGGATGTCCTCGCCGACGCCCTCGGTGAGGTACGGGTAGATCTCGTCGTGGTCGAAGACGCGCTCGTGGAAGTACTTGTGGTAGACCGACCCGAACGGATCGACGCCGATGACCTGGATGGCGGGGTTCTGCTCCTTGAGGTAGCGCGCTGTGCCCGAGATCGAGCCGCCGGTGCCCGCGCCGGCGATGTAGTGGGTGATGCGGCCCTCGGTCTGCGTCCAGAGCTCGGGGCCTGTGGTGCGGTAGTGCGCCTCCGCGTTGGCGGGATGGTCGTACTGGTTCGGGTAGAACGAATTCGGGATCTCGCGCGAGAGGCGCGCGGCGACGGAGTAGTACGAGCGCAGGTCGTCGGGCGCGACGTTCGTCGGGCAGACGATCACCTCCGCCCCGAGCGCGCGCAGCACGTCGATCTTCTCCGGCGACTGCTTGTCAGTCGTCGTGAAGATGCAGCGGTAGCCCTTCGCGATGGCCGCGAGCGCGAGCCCCGCGCCCGTGTTGCCCGAGGTGCCCTCGATGATGGTCCCGCCCGGCGCGATCTGGCCCTTTGCCTCCGCGTCTTCCAGCATGGCGATGCCGATGCGGTCCTTGACCGAGCCGCCGGGGTTGAAGAACTCGACCTTCGCGAGAACCGTGCAGGGCAGATCCGCCGCGACGCGGTTGAGCCGCACGAGGGGCGTGTTACCGATGGTGCCGAGGATGGAGTCGTGCCACATGGTCAGAGGCGAAGTCCAGTGGAAGGGGAGCCGATGTGCAAGGTACGCTGCCACTCTGCCGTTGGATCGCCCCAGGCTACGTACTGCCTGCGTGCTGCCTACGCGCTCCACTCTTTACCCTGCACTCACCACTCGCGCGTCGATTTCTTCCGATCCTTCTGCGTATCCGCCCGTCCTCGCGTGACCACGTTCGACCGCCACATCATCCTCCGCTTCAGCATCGCGACGGTGTTTCTCGTCGGGCTGCTGATCGTGTTCTTCGTGGTGCTGGACTACGTCGAGTACATCGACGACTTCATCGACCGGGGCGCGACGCAGCGGCAGGTCTTTGGGACGTACTACCTGAACTACATCCCCGAGATCATCAAGCTGGTGACGCCGCTGGCGCTCTTCCTCGCGGCGATCTACACGACGTCTAGACTGAGCCAATCGCTCCAGCTGGCCGCGCTCACGATGGCGGGCGTGTCGCTCTACCGCGTCCTTGTGCCGTTCCTGTTCGTGGGCGTGCTCGTGACGGGCCTCATGCTGTGGTTCAACGGCTTCATCGTCCCTCGCGCGAACGTGACGGTGCTCGACTTTCAGGAGCAGTACTACAAAGAGGCCCCCGAAGGCGTCGAGACAACGGAGCTCTACCGGCAGAACGCACCGGGCTCGCTGCTGATGGTCGGGTTCTACGACCGCGCTCGCGCCCGCGGCTTCCGGGTGTCGCTCCAGGACTTCGAGACGACCGACGTAGGTACGCGCCTCGTCCGCCGCCTCGACGCCACCGAGGCCGAGTGGGACGACTCCCTGCAGGTCTGGCGCTTCGTCGATGTGACGCTCCGCCAGTTTGCGCCCGACGGCACCGAGCTGCGCCGCGCCCTCGACGGCCTCGACACCACGCTGACGGTTCGCCCGCGCGACCTCGCCCGGACCGAGCGCGACGCCGAGCGGCTCACCATCCCGGAGGCGCGCGCCTACCTCGCCGCGCTCGACCGCGCCGGGGCGCAGAACACGGGGCGGCCACAGGTCGGCTACCACACCAAGTTCGCCTACCCGTTTGCCAACCTCATCCTCGTGCTCCTCGGCGTGCCGCTCGCGAGCGTGCGGCGGCGGGGCGGTCAAGCGGCGCAGCTCTCGCTCGGGCTGGGCGTAGCCTTCGTCTACCTCGCGCTCCAGAAAACCATCGAGCCGTTCGGCTACTCGCAGGACCTACCGCCCGTACTCGCGGCGTGGCTGGCGCACGGGCTGTTCGCGGTCGTGGCCGTCGTAGTACTGCTGCGCGTGCAAAAGTGACGGGGACGCCGGTCCTCTGTCGCTCTCCTCACTCCGCGTCGGGCCGCATCGTCTCGTCCCACCACTGACGGCACGCGGCCTCGGTGCGGCCCAGCGGAGCACCGGCTTCGAGGTAGGTTTCCCAGACGAGCGCGCTCCACAGACCGAGTAGCGGGGCGCTCCCCTGGCACTGCCGAACGAGGGCGAGCCCTACGGCCGAAGGCGAGGTAGCATTGAGCGAAGGCGTTTCCATCGGCGCAGGATACGAACCAGACTGTATTAAAATGGGCCAACAGCCTTCCACAAGACACGGTCCAGGAAGTCTGACGAGGGCACAGAGGCGCGCACCGGTCATTTTTTCCACATCGCGGGTAGTTTTTTCCACACCTGTAGCATTTTTGGAATCATTCAGCGGCGTCATGCTTTCCCGTATCTCCACCTAACCGCCATACGGAGCCTGTTCCCCGGCTCCATCCACCACCACCTGTTCTCTGATGTCCACCACATCGAAGACGAACGGATCGTCGTTGACGGTCCGCGATGTCCTGGTTCGTGGCCGCCGCCTCCCGCTCCACGAGCGCGCGGCCCTCTTCTCCACCTGGCTCGCCCAGATCAAGGCCAAGAGCATGGCGGGCGTCGGCTCCCGCGTCGTTGGCTCGCCCATCGGGCGCGAGGTGCTCGTCGCCGACCGCGACGGCGTCACGCAGCCGATGCTCATGTTCGGCTCGAACAGCTACCTCGGGCTCATCGACCACCCGTACGTCCGGGAGCGTGTCCTCGCTGCCATCGATGCCTTTGGCGTGGGCGTGGGCGGGCCGCCCCTGCTCAACGGCTACACCACGCTCCACCGCGAGGCCGAGGAGCGGCTCGCCGCTTTCGAGGGCTGCGAGGATGCGGTGCTCTACGGCAGCGGCTATAGCGCTAACGTCGGCGTGATGAGTGCGCTGCCGACGCCCAACGACCATATCCTCTACGATGCCCTCAGTCACGCCTCGTTCATCGACGGCGTCCGGCTCGGCGGGACGCCCCTGACCTCGTTCCCCCACAACGACATGGCGGCGCTCGACGCGCAGCTCAGCGCGATGGCCGACCAGCCCGGCGAGCGCTACGTCGGCGTCGAAGGCGTCTACTCGATGGACGGCGACTACGGCCCGCTCGACGAGGTCGTGGCGCTCTGCAAGAAGCACGGCGCGATCAGCGTCCTCGACGACGCCCACGGCACGGGCGTCGCAGCCCCGGGCGGGCGCGGTACGGCGACCCGCTTCGACGTGGAGGGCGAGGTCGATGTGATCGTGGGGACGTTCTCGAAGGCGTTCGGCGTCTCGGGTGGCTTCGCGGCGACCACGAAGGACATCGCGGACTACCTGCGCCTCGGCTCCCGCGCCTACGTCTTCTCGGCCTCGCTTCCGCCTCCCACCGTGGCGGCCGTCCTGGCGGGCCTCGACCTGCTCGACCGCGAGCCGGAACTCCACACGCGGCTCATGGACAACGTGCGCTATCTCGCGACGGGCCTACGCCGTCTCGGCTTCCGCGTCGGCGGCGAGACGGCCATCCTGCCGCTGCCCGTCCCAGTGGGCATGGACCTCCGCGCCGCCGCCCGCGCCTTCCACACGCGGGGGATTTTCCTCAACCACATCGAGTACCCGGCGGTGCGGGTGAGCCAGCAGCGCTTCCGCATCAGCGTGATGAC
>JBCCRG010000047.1:0-13184 GCA_039208155.1 Bacteroidota bacterium
ACAGGTGCTGCGCGGGCTTAAGAAGCCGCACCAGTGCCCCGCGTTTGGCACCGCCTGCACGCCCGAGAGCCCGCTCGGCGCGCCGATGGTGTCCAGCGAGGGCGCCTGCGCCGCCTACTTCCACTTCGCCGGGGTGGAGGTGTAGACGGCTTTCTGCCTTCGGCTGTCGGCTATCGGACAGTGCCGAAGGTGACGGCAGACCCATCCTTCGCCGATAGCAGACAGCCCCTAGCCGACGGCCCCACCTATGCCCAACGAACCGCTCCGCATGCAGCTCGACTGCCCGCTGCCGACGCTCGACTTCGAGCAGATCACGCTCGGGCACGGCAGCGGCGGCCTCCTCACGCACCGTCTCCTCGACGGCGGCGTCTTCTCGCTGCTCAAAAACGAACACCTCGACAAGCAGGGCGATGCCGCAACACTCACGCTCACCGGGCGCACGGCGTTCACGACGGACAGCTTCGTCGTCTCGCCGATCTTCTTTCCGGGCGGCAGCATCGGCGAGCTGGCGGTCAACGGCACCGTCAACGACCTCGCGATGGCCGGGGCGCGGCCCGTGGCGCTGTCGCTCGCGCTCATCCTCGAAGAAGGACTCTCGACCGAGGACCTCTGGCGCGTGCTCGTCGGCGTGAAGGCGGCGTGCGAGACAGCAGGCGTCGAGGTCATCACCGGCGACACCAAGGTCGTCGAGCGGGGCAAGGGCGACCAGGTGTTCATCAACACGACCGGGCTTGGCACCGTCCACCCGGACGCCGACCTCAGCGCATCGCGCGTGGTGCCGGGGACGAAGCTCGTCGTGAGCGGGCAGATCGCCCAGCACGGCATCGCCATCCTGTCGCTGCGCGAGGGGCTGGAGTTTGAGACAACCGTCGAGAGCGACACGGTCAACCTGAATCACACGGTCTGGTCGCTACTCGATCAGTTCGGCGGCGACATCCGGTTCCTGCGCGACGCCACGCGCGGCGGCCTCGGCACCGTGCTCGTCGAACTCGCGCAGCAGTCGGGCGCGGGCGTGTCGCTCAAGCAAGCCGCGCTGCCCGTCGACGGGCAAGTCGAGGCGGCGTGCGAGATGCTGGGGCTCGACCCGCTCTACGTCGCCAACGAGGGCGTCTTCGTGGCCGCCGTGGCCCCCGAGGTCGCCGACGACTTCGTGGCAGCGCTGCGCAGTGACCCGAACGGGCGGCACGCGGCCGTCATCGGCGAGGTCGTGGAGGCGCACCCGCGGCAGGTTGTGCTGCAAAGCCGCATCGGTGGTCGCCGCGTCGTGACGATGCTGCCCGGCGAGCAGCTTCCACGGATTTGCTAACCCGCCCCTGCTGATGTCCACCGCGCCGATCATTCCTACGACGACGATCCGGGCTCCGAAGCACGAGCCTGCGCCGACGTTCGGCGCGCAGCCGCGTCTCTTCCTTGGCGACGCCGCGAGCCCGTTCCTCGCCCCACGCGGCGTGTTCGTGGTGGACGACCTGCTGCTCGTCTCTGACACCGGCCGCAACCGCGTCTTTGTCTGGCGCGACTGGCAAGCGTGGTTTGACGCACCCACGAGCGAAGACGCCACGGTGCCGAGCCGCGCGCCCGACCTCGTCCTCGGCCAGCCCGATGCCGTCGGGACCGGTCGTAACGCCGGGGCTGAGGCGAGCGCCTCGACGCTGCAGTACCCGTCCGGCCTCTGGACCGACGGCACGCGCCTCGCCATCGCCGATGCCTGGAACCACCGCGTCCTCCTCTGGCACACCTTCCCGACGCGCGACGGCCAGCCCGCCGACGTTGTCCTCGGCCAGCCCGACTTCGCCTCCGCGACGCCCAACGCGGGCGGCCCCGGTGCGCCCCCGACGGCTGCGACGATGCACTGGCCCTACGGCGTCACCTCCGACGGCGCGGTCCTCTACGTCGCCGACACCGGCAACCGCCGCGTGCTTCGCTTCGACGCCTGGCCGGTCTCCACCGGTGCTTCTGCCGACGCTGTGCTGGGGCAGGCGAACCTCGCGAGCGCAGAGTATGACAAGCGGCACGCCATCTGGCCCTACAGCGTGGCGCTCGGACCGGACGGCGCACTCGCTATCGCCGACACGGGTTGCTACCGCGTTCTCCTCTGGCACGACCGCGCCGCGGCCTTCGTGGGCGCGCAAGCCGACGTGCTCCTCGGCCAGGCGACGTTCGAGGGCTGCGGGCAGAACCAGTTCCACCTCTACCCGACCGCCGCGACACTCAACTGGACGTATGCCTCGACGTTCGTCGGCGACGGCCTCGTGGTGGCCGACAGCGGCAACAGCCGGCTTCTCCGCTTCGACGCCCACCCGGCGGAGCACAACGCCCCGGCGGACGCGCTCTACGGGCAGCACAGCTTCCGCGAGGGCGGCGAGAACCGCTACGGCCTCCACGGTACGCCCGAGACGCTCTACTGGCCGTTCTCGCTTGTCCACCACGCTGCGTCGAACACCCTCGTCGTGGCCGACACCGGCAACCACCGCTTGCTCTTTCTCTCGCTCTAACCACCCGCATCCATGGAAGTCATCATTCCATTCTTGCTCGCCGGGGCTATCGGTCTCGCGCACGCCTTCGAGGCGGACCACCTGCTCGCCGTCGGGAGCATCGTCTCCAGGCGGCGCAACGTCTGGGCGGCCGCCCGCGACGGCGTTTTCTGGGGCCTCGGCCACACCACGACCATTTTGATCATCGGCCTCCTTCTCATCGTTGGGCGGGCGACGTTCATGGAAGGCTGGTTCGGCTACTTCGAGGCCGCCGTCGGCGTGATGCTGATCGGCTTGGGGATCTGGCGGCTGGCCGTCTACTGGCGCACCAGCAGCGCCCTCGGCCACACCCACGACGCCGAGGGCCACCACAACGAGAGGCACCCGCACACGATGGCCTACAGCGTGGGGCTCGTCCACGGGCTGGCGGGGAGCGGCGCGCTCGTGCTGCTCGTCATGACCGAGATGGCGAGTGTGTGGCAGAGCATGGTCTATCTCGCGCTCTTCGGGCTCGGCTCGGCCGTCGGTATGCTGGCGGCGGCGGGGATCCTGAGCCTGCCCGTGACGAAGCGCCTCCGCGCGGTGCCCTTCGCTGAGGCCGCGCTCGTCATCACCGTGGCGGTGCTGTGCATCGGCTACGGCGGCTTCGTGGTCTACGAAAACCTCCTCGCGTGATGGATCGGCCCCGGCCTGGTTCTGGCAGCGTGGTCCCCGTTGATGCGGTCCCGTTCGACGCGGAAGCCCTGCGGGCGCGCTCGGTCGCGTTTGCGGCGGGGCACGGCCTCCCCATGGCCGAGGGCGAACGCGACGGCATCCCGCGCGTGACCTCGCCGGCGCGGCTGCGCTCCGAGGCGGCCGCCGTCAACCGGGCCATCGTGCTGAGCGTGGTGCTGACGTGTGCCTACGGCTTCCCGAAGGCCCGCGCACTGCGCTGGCTCGAACGCGAGCAGGTGCTCGGCGCGGTGCGCGACCTCGAGATGCAGTTCCTCTCGAACACGTACACCGACAAGGCGCTCTTCTACGACCAGGTCGAGGCGCTGTGGGCGCTCGCGTGGGCGCTCTCGCTCGTGGACGATTTCCGCTGGGACGCCCACTGCGGCAAATCGCTCGCGACGCACTTTCCGGAGCTCAACGATGCCGGTCGCCGCTCCGCGTTCGCGGCAAAGTGCACCCTGCGTCCGGCGGCGGCGCTCATCGAGGAGGCCGACCGGGCCGAGGTGCTCCATGCCGCGATGAGCACCCGTCCGGCACCCGAGAGCGCACGCGGCAAGACGGTCGAGCTTTACACCTACGTCCAGCCGCCGACCGTGGAGGTGGATCCCGAGGCACCGCCGCGCCCGCTCGGCGGCGTGCTCCCGTTCGCCCTCGCCGAGCGCCGTCGGGCGCTGCGATGGCTCGTCGGTGGCCGCGCCTGGTATGACTGAGAGGTAAGGCATGACGGAGACCCCGACAGTACCGCAGACCAGCACGACCGCGCTCGACCTCGACGCGATGCAGGCGGCGTGCGTGGCGCAGCTGCGGACTGTGTTCGACCCCGAACTCCCGGTCAACATCTACGACCTCGGGCTGATCTACGGTATCGACATCGACGCGTCGGGTGATCTGCGGCTGACGATGACGCTCACCTCACCGGGGTGCCCGATGGCGGAGGAGATCGTCACGAATGCGGCACAGAGCCTCCAGGCCGTCCCCGGCGTGCGTGACATCGCCGTCGAGCTGACCTTCAACCCGCCGTGGAGCCAAGACCTACTTTCGGAGGAAGCGCTGCTGGAACTCGGGCTGCTTTAGGCGGGGCAAGCGATGCAGGGGTGAACGTTTGAACGTTTTAATTTGGAAAACATCCAAAACGTTCATATCGTTCACTTGTGGGCTGGAAGCTAAGTCCCTATGTTGACTGTCTATTCTGTCCCTCGCTTCTGCTTTGTCCCGACGCCTTCTGCTACTCAGCAACTCGACCCTACCGGGGGAGCCGTTCCTGAGTTGGCCCGCCGAAGCGATCCGCGCCTTCCTCGGCGATTCTGTGCAGCGCGTGCTGTTCGTTCCGTACGCAGGCGTCCGAATCACCTTTGACGACTACAGTTCGCGCGTCCGAGACCGCTTCACCGACCTCGGCTACGCGCTCGACAGCATCCACGAGCAATCCGACCCTGCTGACGCCGTCCAGAACGCCGAAGTCATCGTCGTGGGAGGCGGCAATACTTTCCATCTCGTCGCGCATTTGCACCAGTATGCCCTCGTCACCGCTATCGCCTCGCGTGTACTAGAGGGGACGCCTTATGTCGGCTGGAGCGCCGGGGCCAACGTGGCCTGCCCGAAGCTCTCGACGACGAACGACATGCCCATCGTTGAGCCTGAAAGCTTCGCTGCGCTCGACCTTGTTCCTTTCCAGATTAATCCGCACTTCACGGACGCTACGATTCCGAATCACGGCGGGGAGACGCGCTCCGAGCGTATTGCCGAGTTCGTGACCGCGAATCCGACGCGGCGCGTGATCGGCCTGCCCGAGGGCACAGGCCTTCGCATCGAAGGCGACTCCGTCATATTCGTCGGCGAAGGCACCGCGATGCTGTTCCAGTATGGTGCTGCGCCTCAAGCGCTCGATCCTGCGAACCTCGGTCACCTCCTCACTGATTCCGTGTCCAGCGCGTCGGGCTGACAGACAAGCTGACACGCGCTCTTAGCAACTTCGGCGTCCCGTTCTGCGCACGCTTTCTGTCTTAGATCCTGCACGGCCTGTTCGTAAGACGCAGCCCCCAAGGCGCGCCAATCCCTTCATTCCGTCGAAACTTAGTGCAGAACATCTCGAAATGTCAGCGCCGCGCCGTATGTTCCGTGAATGCCTCCGCCAATCTGACAGTATTTCTCGACCCGGCTTAGTTGTTGTTTAAACACTAGTCATCAACCCAGGTGCGTTCTCCGCGCCACACGTTTTCGTTCGCCAACCATCACCGACGTGGCTATTCCCACCATTCGTACGACCTCCGAGACGACGCGCCGCCGCCCGCAGCGGCATACGCCAGCCCAGCGCCGCGCCGTCCTCACCGAAATGACCGACGAGGAGCTGATGAAGCTCTTCCAGCAGGGCACCGTGGAGGCCTTCGACCTCCTCGTGGGCCGCTACTCGGAGCGCCTCTCTCAGTACCTTTATCGGTTCACCAAGGACATGCGTCGCGTGGAAGACCTCCTGCAGGAGACGTTCCTCCGCGTGTACCGTAACCGGCACTCCTACCAGCCGGTCGCGCGTTTCTCGACGTGGCTCTACACGATCGCGGGCAACCTTGCGCGCTCTGAGTATCGCAAGCGCAAGCGCCGCCGCACGCGTTCGCTTCAGGCGCAGAGCCGCGACGGTGAGGAGTACGAACTCGAAATCCCAGATGACACCTACGCCGCTGACATTGACGCGGAGCGCGATTTCCAGGACCAGCATATCATGGCGGCCCTAAGCGAACTCCCCGACAAGTTCCGCGAGGTTGTCGTGCTTCGCGATGTGCAGCAGCTCTCCTACGAGGAAATCGCGGATATCACGGGCCTTCCGATGGGTACAGTGAAGAGCCGCATCAATCGCGGTCGCACAAAGCTCCAGGGTATGCTTGCTGATATCTACCCGTTCTCGCAGAACTAGCCTGCTGCGTCTGAACAAACCCGGTTCGAACGAAGAAGCCCCCGGCTGCAGCGCAGCCGGGGGCTTTTTTCGTGATAGTATGTGTCCGTTGGCGAATCTAAGGGCGTACTAGCGGTGCGTGTCTTTGCTCGTACTGCGAAGCTTGTCCTTGTAGCGCTGGACCTGGCGGCGTAGCTGCTTCACGCAGCCGTCCACGGCTACTTCGTGTGACGCAGCAGAGTCGCTCGCCGTGAGCGTCTGGCGATACACGTTCAGTGAGACTTCCGCCGATTTGTCCGTGGCGCTCTCGTCGCCGTTGAGCACGACGTGTGCGTTCAGGATGCCATCGTAGTACCGAGTCAGCTTTGTGACAGATTGCTCAATGTGGTCACGGAGTCCGTCGGAAGCCTGGAAGTGTCGAGCCGTGATGCGCGTCTGCATAGTCTCACCAGTTGATTTGGAGTAGAAGGGACTCTCAGTAAACGGCGACGGGTGGCCTAAGTCAAGCACTTCCAAAGAGGGTCAAGCCTAGCGGGCAGTCTCGCGCGGGAAAGCCCCACGCGGTCACGCTGTAATGAACTTGAAGCGTGGACCCGACAAGCGTATTCTGAGGCAAAGTCCTAATCGTTTCCTTCTCCACTGATTCATGCGTGCTCGCCTTGGCCTTATGCTGATGGCCCTGCTCATCGCGGGTGTGCTGCCGGTGACTGCGCAGCCCTTGCATGCTTGGGTAGGAGTCGGTGTGGGACCCGGTGCGTTGCCAGAACTGGCAGAGCGTGAGCAAAACGAAGCTGGCCTTGGCGCGCTAAGCGGAGCCTTCTTCGCCAGCCTCGAACGGGGCCCGGTCGTACTCACGCTGCGATCTGCATTTGCGACAGAGCTCTACGGAGACGACGCCTACGATCTCGGCGTGCTGCCGGAGTCGGGGGCGGGGGACTGATGCGGCACCTGTCTATCGGTGCAGGCATCGCGCTGGTGGGCGTCGTCTCGGACGAGGACGGACGATCAGTGCTAGGTAGCCTTGGCGGGCTAAGCGTCGACCAGCAAGCCGACCGGATCACGACGCTCGGAGTCCCGATCGAAGTGCAGGCGTTCGTGCAAGGCCGCCACGTCGGGTTGGGCCTCTACGGGTTCGTCAACCTAAACCGCGAGGCGACGTTCGGCGGCGTGACGCTGGCGTTCGTGCTGGGGCGGTGGCGCTAGCAGCAGCCTCGGGCACGGGCTCCGTATGCGAGCACGCGGGGTAGGTCGTGCACCCCCGAAACACGTTGCCGCTCTTGGCGCGGCGCTCGACGAGCCAGCCGCGATGGCAGATCGGGCAGCGTGGGGCCGTGCGCGGGTCGAAAAACGGCATGGTGTGCCGGCACGTCGGAAAGCCGGTACAGCCGTAGAACGGCCCCTTCGCACCGTCACGCCGGGCAAGAGGTTTGCCACAGCGCGGGCAACTAAGCCGTGGGGTGTCGTCCGACGAAGCTGATGGAGCGGCAGTCGATGACGGAGAAGCCGTCGTAGAAGCTGGCGACGACGCGCTGGCTGCAGGACGGACAGAGGGCCCCGAGGGCGGAAGGCCGGAGGCGAGGGCCGCCTCAGCGTCGTGGAGGGCGGCGAGGAGGCGATCGTGGTAGAACGTGCGCAGCGTGTCGCGATAGGCGCGTTTGCCGGCGGCGATTTGGTCGAGCGCTTCCTCCATCTTGGCCGTGAAGCCGAGGTCGAACAGCTTCGGGAAGTGCTGGACGAGGAGGTCGCACACGCGCAGGCCGAGGTCGCTGGCGTGCAGGACGCGCTTCTGAAGCTCGGCATAGCCCCGGTTCTGGAGCGTAGCGATGGTGGCGCTGTACGTGCTCGGGCGGCCGATGCCGTGGCGTTCGAGCGCCTTCACGAGCGAGGCCTCCGTGTAGCGCGGCGGCGGCTTCGTCTGGTGCTTGTTCGTAGCGAGGTCGAGGAGGTTGACGGGCAAGCCTTTCCGTAGCGACTCCGGCAATCGTTGCTTGCCACGGGCGGCTTGCTCGGCTTCGTCTTCGCCGGAATCGTCGTGGCTCTCGCCGAGGTCGTAGACGGCGCGGAAGCCGCGGAAGCGCGTCACCTCGCCCTTCGCCAGGAAGACGAACGCGCCGTCGGTGCTCGCCACCTCGGCGGTCGTGCGGTCCACGACAGCCGGGGCCATCTGGCTCGCCACGGTGCGGTAGAAAATCAGCCGATAGAGCTTGTGCTGCTCCGGCGTGAGCCACTTGCGGATCGCCTTCGGCGTGAGGTCGAAGCGCGTCGGGCGAATCGCCTCGTGGGCCTCCTGTGCATTCTTCGACTTCTTGCCGTGCCGGTGGGGCGACTTCGGCAAAAAGTCCAGCCCGAGGTCGCGCGCGATGAGGTCGCGGATCGACGCGATGGCCTCGTCCGAGATGCGCGTCGAGTCGGTGCGCATGTAGGTGATGAGGCCGACGCGCTCCTCGGTACCGCGCGAGCCGTCACCGATCTCGACACCCTCGAAGAGCTGCTGCGCGATGCGCATCGTCTGCTTCGGCGACATCTTGAGTCGCGCCGATGCTGCCTGTTGCAACGTCGAGGTGGTGAACGGCGGCGGCGGCTTGATCCGGGCCGTCTTCTTCGTGAGCGAGCGGACGGCGTAGAGCCGCATCTCGGCCTCGTCGCGGAGGTGCACCGCCGTGCCCTCATCGGGGATCTTGCGCTTCACCTTGCCCTGCTCGCGCCCCTTCTGGACATCAGCCGGGGAGCCAATTTTCTCGCCATAGGCCTCCACGAGCCGCGCGCCGAATTTTTCTCCTTTCTCGGTGGCAAACGTGGCGTCAAGCGACCAGTAGTCCTCCGGGACGAAGTCGGCGATGGCGGTTTCGCGCTCGCAGAGGAGCCGCAGCGCCGCCGTCTGCACGCGGCCCGCAGAGAGGCCCTGCTCGCCGCGCGCCGTCTTCCAGAGGAACGGGCTGATCGTGTAGCCCACGAGCCGGTCCATCACGCGCCGCGCCTGCTGCGCCTCGATGAGCGGCCCGTCGAGGCGGCGCGGGGCGCGCACGGCCGCCTGCACGGCGGGCTTGGTGACCTCCTGGAACGTCACGCGCGCGACGTCCTTGCAGACGCGCTTGAGCGACTCGGCGAGGTGGTAGGCGATGATCTCGCCCTCGCGGTCGGGGTCGGTGGCGAGGAGGATCTGGTCGGCCCGCCGCGCCTCGTCCCGCAGCGACTTCATCGTCTTCTTCTTCGCCGAGAGCGTCTCGTACTTCGGCTTGAAGGTTTTCTCCACGTCCACCGCTACGTCCTTGCGCGGCAGGTCGCGCACGTGCCCGAGCGAGGCGCGCACCCGGTAGCCCCGCCCCAGGTAGCCCTGGATCGTCTTGGCCTTCGCGGGCGACTCGACGATGACGAGTTTCATGGGTGGCTCGTGGTCAGTTGTCCGTGGTCCGTTGTCCGTTGAGGAGCGCGGCACGGCGCGCAAGCGCGTCGTCGTCGATGTCAATGCTCAAGAGCGCACGTTCCATGAAGAGGCAGTCCGGTTGGATTGGGCAATCGACCCAAACCGATAGCGACTCCTCACCAAGGGGGCCGAAGAAGAGGCCGGGAATGTGGATGGCGGAGGTATAGGAGCGCTCGGCGTCTACGACTTTTGAGTAGCGAATGAGCCGTGCGGGTTTGTCGTCTACAGAAACCAGAGAGTCGCTGTAGTTTGCCTGGCCTTCGAACTCAAACGTGTTCGAATACAGCCCGTAGTCAAAGTTGAGTCTAGCACGGCGAGAGCTGTACTCGCCGACGATTGAGTCTATCCCTCGCACGTCCCGTTTATCTAAAGATGGAGGGAGCAGCAGTGAAAAGGATCCCGATGTCACCGTGCGCTGCCATCGGTCCATCGGCTCAATCGGGCGCGGGGCTAATTGCATGCATCCCGCAGATGCGTAAGCGACGGCGAGAAACAGGCAGAAAGATGAAATCCGACGGGTTGTCATCCTGAGCGAGCGGAGCGAGTCGAAGGATCAACGGGTCAGCTTCTAAGCTTTGAGTTGGGGTACCGAGGTGGACATAGATCCTTCGGCTGCGGTCTGCGACCTTCGCTCAGGATGACACGATAGGAGTACGCGATTCAAGGCCATTCCCTGCCTTCCCCAGACTTCCTACTTCGCACGTCGAACCTCACACTTCAAAACCACGTCGCCTTGGACGACGGCGTCGGCCACGGCTTGGCCTTCGATGACCCGGCCGACGGCGGTGTAGCGCCCGTCGAGGTGAGGCTGAGGAGAGTGCGTGACGAAGTACTGGTTGCCCTCGGTGTCCTTCCCGGCGCTCGCGATGCCGATGGTGCCGGTCGTGTAGCGCGTGCGAGTGAACTCGCTGCGGATGGTGAAGCCAGGGCCGCCGAAGCCGTCGCGGCGGGACGAGTCGCCGCCCTGGATCACGAAGTTAGGCACGACGCGGTGGAACGGAACGCCGTCGTAGGTACCCGCGGCGCAAAGCCGCGCTAGCGTCTGCGTCGTCTGCGGGGCCTGCTCAGCGTCGAGCCGCATCACGATGTCGCCGCGTGAGGCACCGGTCTCCGTCGCGACCTGGAACGATAGCGTCGGATGGCGACCGAGGCGGGCGAGCACGTCCCAGTCGATGCCGGGCGTGGGCGGCAGCGCCTCTCCGATGAGATTGACCTCCTGTAGTGCCTCAATGCGGGTTTCGAGCGCGTCGGCGGCGGCACGGCGGACGACGGGGTGGCCGTCGATGGCCGCGTCCATGAGAAAGCCGATCACTGTCGAGTCGCGCCGGAACGAGCCGAGCGCGCGGACGATCTCGACCATCGGCTCGATATCGTCAGGTGCAGCCATCTGTATGTAGACCCGCTGGAGGAGCTGGGCAGCCCCGAGCGACGCGAACGCGGTGTCGGCAAGCGCTGGGGCCGCGGCGTAGGCTGTAGCCAGGTCGCGGCGTTCCAGGGCTTGCTCGAAGGCCGCGTAGTAGCGCGGCGCACGCGCTGGCATCGTGGTTTGATCGCGTCCCCACCGAGTCTTCAGGGCATCCAAGGCCGCATACGCCACGCGGGAGTCGTCGTCCTGGGCGCGGAAAAACAGTAGCCCGAGCGAGGCAGGATCGTCGGCCGCGCGCAGCGCCGCGAGGCCCGCCGCGAGCGCAAACGGGCTCGTCTGTTCGTGTAGCCACGCCTGGGAGTAGTCGATCATCTCGTTCTGCTGCGTCCCGACCAGAATCGGCAGCAGCGCCGCGGCCGTCTGCCAGTCGTCCGGATGGGTACGGATCCACACAACGACATCGTCGGCAAGCGTCAAGCTGGGCTTCGACGCTAGGCCCTGGGCCGCTACCAGCCGGACATGCGGGCTCGCGTCATCCAGCGCTGCGAAGAGGTCGCCAGCGATGGCGAGGTACGCCGGAGGGCGCTGATCGGTATTGCCCTCGTCCGGCAGGAGCAGCGCAAGCGCTCGAGCTGCATTCGCGCGGACGCGCCAGTCGGGGCGGTCGGTGAGCAGCTTGCGGAGGGGGGGCAGGCTCGAATCGGCACCAGTTTTCCCGAGCGCCAGCGCCAGATGCATCAGGGCAGGCTCCGGGGCACTGCTCTGCGCAAGCCGCTGCGTGTGCTCTACGAGGTCGTCGGTGAGGAAGAGCCACGGCCCCGGGTCCCGAACGCGGCCGAAAAAGTAGGCAGCATTGTGACGCACCAGCGGGTCCTCGTCTTCGAGAAGACGCGCGAGCAGCGCCGTCGCCGTCGGCTCGAAGACGCTCCGCAGGCCGTAGCGCGCCATAGCGAGTGCGTGCGCGGCGCGAAGCGAAGCCTCGATCTCCATGCTGGCGAGCTGCCGTAGCGAGAACGCGCTGCCGGTCTTCCCGAGCGCATCGAGGAGTTCGCGCTGCACGACCGCGTTCGGCTCCTCCCCGAAGGCATCGAGCAGCCGCGCCTCGGCAGTCGAGTCGGCGGTCTGGCCGAGGGCGAAGGCTGCGTCGGCGCGCACGCGCGCGTCGGCGTCGTCGAGTGCATCGAGGAGGGCGGGGACGGCCGTGGGGTCCTGCACCGAGCCGAGGGCGAACGCCGCCCGGGCTCGTACCACCGCCTCCGTGTCGCGGAGCGCCGCGATCAGCGCGGCCCCGTCACGGGCGAGTTGGTGCTGGACGACCGCCTGGAGCGCCGAATCGGCGAGCAGCCCATCGCCCGGACGGTTCGGCGGCGCGGCCTCTTCGATGGCAGCGGCAGGAGGACGGCTCGCGCACGCAGCGAGGGCGAGCAAGAGCAGGGCGAGTAGACAGCGAGGCATGAGCAACAGGGCAGGGGGGAGCGACGGTCCAAGAAACGAACGTCTGTTGGAGAACGTGTGGCGGCTGAACCCGGCAGGGGCGTGAGAGTACCGAATCGCACCACCCTCTCACACCCATCCCCCCTTTCCGATGCGACGTTCTCTTCCCCTCTTCGTCAGCGCCATCGCGATGATGGCGACCCTCGTGGCATGCGGCGGCGGTGCCGACAGCGGCGACGCGGCCGATGCGGCCAGTGCCTACCCCGACGGTGCCATCGTCATCCAGCCTGTCGGCAACGAGATGCGCTACGCCCAGACCGAGTTTACCGTCGAGGCGGGCCAGGAAGTCACGGTCGTTTTCGAGAACACGGCCACCAGCCCGGCGATGCAGCACAACGTGCTCATCCTCAACACTGACAGCGATGAGGACGCCGAGCGTGTTGGGATCGCAGGCATGACCGCCGGAGCCGAGGCCGAGTACGTCCCCGACGACCCCGCCGTGTTCGCCTACACGCCGATGTCGCTGCCGGGCCAGACCGTCCAGGTCACCTTCACGGCCCCGACCGAGCCGGGACGCTACCGCTACATCTGCACCTTCCCCGGCCACTACTCGCTCATGCAAGGCGTGATGATCGTCACGTAGGTGGATATTTGATTTGAGATTCGGGATTTTCGATTTGGGCCGAGATTACGGATCGGCGCTGATTGTGTATTCGCCAATCAAAAATCAAGCATCCTAAATCCAACGTCACATGCTCGAACCGACGACGCCTAGCCCGGTGCCTCCGGCAGTCCACGCCTCCGGCCTCACCTCCACCGACATCGCAGCGCTTGCGGAGGAGGTCGAGCGCGCGAGTGCCTTCGTGGGTACGCTCACGGACGCGCTCG
>JBCCRG010000048.1:0-12912 GCA_039208155.1 Bacteroidota bacterium
CACGCGACGGCGGTGGCGATGAGGAGCGCGACCGTGACCGTGAACTGAAACACGACGAGGCCCTGGCGCAGCCGTGCGCCACCGCGCCCGCCCTGCACGGCACTTGTGCTGAGCCGGTTCCAGCCTGCGGCGGTGCTCAAAGGGGCCGTGCAGGGCGGGCGCGGTGGCGCACGGCTGCGCCAGGGCCTCGTCGTGTTTCAGTTCACGGTCACGGTCGCGCTCCTCATCGCCACCGCCGTCGCGTGGCAGCAGCTCACCTTCATGCGCACGGCTAACCTCGGCTTCGACAGCGAGCAGATCGTGATGCTCGACGGGACGGGGCTGGAGGGTTCCTCGGGTGAGGACGCCACGCCCGCCCGCTACCCGGTCCTGAAGAGCCGCCTGGAAATGCTGCCCATGGTCGCGGCGGTCGCCGAGACGGGCACGACGCCCGGCGTCAGCAACGGGGGCTCCTACGCCACGGACGTACGCGGGGCGACCATCGAGCGTGACGGTACGCCCGTCGACTTCGTGGACGAAGGGTACTTCGACCTGCTGGGCATCGAGTCCCTAGCAGGGCGCACGTTCGGCGAGGAATACACCGCCGATGTGGGCACGAGCGAGCTCGTGGGCTACGCCGACGATTCGTTCTTCACGACCCGCTACTTCGACCGCGGCTTTGTCGTCAACGAGACGTTTGCCCGCGAGCTCATCGGCATGGCGGGAGCGGCCCCGGACGCCGATCTGAATGCCGCGCTGGGGACGCCGCTGCGGTTCTACATCACCGAGAACGACATCGTCTACAGCGACTATGTCGGCACGGTCGTCGGTGTGGTGCCCGACGTGCACTCGGCGAGCCTCCGCCGGGCGATCCAGCCGCGCGCCTACCAACTCGACCGCACGCCGAGCGACACGTATTTCGTGCTCAACCGGATCCTCGTGAAGCTGCAACCGGGCCCCGCCGACGAGGCCGTCGCGGCGATTGAGGACGTCTGGAAGACGGTGGCGCCGGACCGCCCGTTCGCGCCTGAGTTCCTCGACGAGCAGATGGACGCGCTCTACCGCGCCGAGGCCCGCCTGAGCCAGGTCGTAGGCGTCTTCGCGCTCCTGGCCGTGGTGGTGGCGTGCCTCGGGCTCTTCGGGCTGGCGAGCTACACCGCCGAGCGCCGTCGCAAGGAGATCGGCGTGCGCAAGGTGCTCGGTGCCAGCGTGCCGGGCCTCGTCGTCCTCCTCGCCAAAGACTTCCTGGTGCTCGTCGCCGTGGCGTCCGTCCTCGCCGCACCGCTCGCCTGGTGGGCGATGCGCGGCTGGCTCGCCGACTTCGCCTACCGCATCGATCTCGGCCCGGGCCTGTTCCTCGCCGCCATCGGCTTGGCCCTCATCGTCGCGCTCGCGACCGTGGCGGGCCAGTCCTTCCGCGCGGCCTCCCTCGATCCTGTGAAGAGCCTACGGCACGAGTGACGTGTCCTTCGTCCTCTGTCCCTGGTCCTTTGTTGGAAGCGTGATTGACGATCCCATGCAGCAACAGAACCGCTCCTACGAAGGACCATTGACCAAAAACCAATGACGAAAAACTACCTCCTCGTCGCCCTCCGCGCGCTGCGCCGGCAGCCGGGGCACGCGGTGCTCAACATCGCGGGGCTGGCCGTCGGGATCGCGGCGGCGGTGGTGCTGCTCCTCTTCGTAGACCACGAGCGCTCGTTCGACCGCCACCACACCGACGCGAACGACCTCTACGTGGTCGCCGAGCGGCACGTGCTGCCCGAGGACACGTTCGAATGGACCGCAACGCGGACGCCTGCGCTCCCGGTGCTGCTGGAGGAGATTCCCGAGATCGCCGCGGGGTCACGGTGGGGGTGGTGGGGTGGCTGGCTCGCGCATGGCGAGGTCCGCACCGAGGTGAACATGCGCTTCGTGGACCCCGGCTTCGCCGACGTGCTCGATGTGACCGTGCTCGCGGGCGACCTCAGCGCTGCGCTCGCCGCGCCGGGCACCGTCGCGCTCACGGCCTCCACCGTCGTCACGCTCTTCGGCGACGTGCCCTACGAGGCGGTCCTCGACCAGACGCTCGATGTGGACTTCGGAGACGACGCCTACACGGTAAAGGCCGTCATCGCGGACCCGCCCGAGACGACAAACTTCGACTACGAAGGACTGGGGCCAGTAGCGACCTACATCGAGTATCGCGGCGGTGCGCCCTTCGGCGACAACTGGGCGTCGGTGACGACGAGCGCGCTCGTCCGGCTCCAGCCTGGTACGGACCCCGCGTCGCTGGCGGAGCAACTCGAAGCCGTGCGAACGTCCTACTTCGCCGACCGGGAGGGGGGCGACGTGACGCTCTACCTCCAGCCGCTCGCCGGCGTCCGCGCGATGTGGACGGGCAACGCGACCCTGCTGACGCTGCTCGCCGTCATCGCCGGGATCACGCTGCTCGTGGCCGTCATCAACTTCACGAACCTGGCGACGGCGCAGGCGCTGCGGCGGGCGAAGGAGGTCGGCGTGCGCAAGGCCATCGGCGCAGGGCGACGGCAACTCGCCGGGCAATTTCTCGGCGAGGCGCTCCTGACCGTGGCGCTCGCGCTCGTGCTCGCCGCCGTCCTCGTGCTCACGCTGCTGCCCACGTTCAACACGGCCTTCGAGACGGCGATCACCTTCGAGGTGCTGCGGCACGGGCCGGGCTTGCTCGCGCTCGGGGCGGTGCTGGCTGTGCTGGCCGGGGCCTATCCAGCGCTCGTGCTCTCCGGGCTCAACCCGATCACGACGCTCAAAGGCAACGGGCCCCGCCGGGTGACAGGCGCAGGGGTGCAGCGTGGGCTCGTCGTGGTGCAGTTCGCGCTGGCGGTCGTGCTCATCGCTGGGACGGCGACGGTGTGGCAGCAGGTGGACCACCTGCGCGGTCAGGACGCGCGCTTCGACACGGCGCACGTGCTCACGATGCCGGTCTACCAGGAGCCGCTGCCCGATGAGGGGGCCGAGGCAGCGCTCACCGCCCTTCAGACGCGCCTGCTCGCCGACCCGCGCGTTGAGCAGGCGGCATTTACGGGCGTGACGCCGAGTTCGTACTACACCAGCTTCAACAGCTACGTCCGCGATGGGAGGTCGATGGACGAAAGCGTGCGCACGCGGCAGGGCCACGTCGGCGTCGGCTACTTCGAAACGATGGGCTTGACGTTCGTGAGCGGACGTCCCTTTGTGGAAAGCGACATTCCTGACGAGGAGGCGGGCGTGCTGCCCAGGGCCGTCCTCAACGAGACGGGCGCGCGCGCGATGGGCGTCGAGGCGGGCGACCGGATCCGAGCAGGTTTCGGCAGGACGTTCGAGGTCGTCGGGGTCGTGGCCGACTTCCAGTACCGCTCCGCCGCCGAGGGCATCGAGCCGATTGTGCACTTCTTCCGCGGCCCGAGTCCGCTGCGCTACAACACCCTCGCGGTACGGATGCGCGCGGGCGAGGCGGCGGCGGGCGTGGACCTCCTCGCGGCCGCCTGGGCCGACCTCTACCCCACGCTCGACTTCGAGTACACCTTCCTCGACGACGCCTTCAACGAGTTCTACCACGCACAGGAGCGCGTCGGGTTGATCGTGACGCTCTTCGCCGGGATTGCGTTGGCGCTGGCGTGCCTCGGGCTGCTCGCGCTCGCGGCCTTCGCGGCGCAGCGCCGGACGAAGGAGGTCGGCGTGCGCAAGGTGCTCGGCGCCTCCGTGCCCGCGCTCGTGCGGCTGCTCGTGTGGGACTTCGCCCGGCTGGTCGCCGTCGGGGCGCTCGTCGCCGTCCCCGTTGCCTACCTCGGCCTCGACCGCTGGCTCGACGACTTCGCCACGCGCATCGACCTCGGCCCGATGCTCTTCCTGCTGGCCGGGGGCACCGTCCTCACGGCGGCGCTCCTCACCATCGGCGGCCTCGCCTACCGCGCCGCCACCGCCAACCCCGCCCGCACGCTGCGCTACGAGTGAGGTTTGTCCTTCGTCCTTCGTCCTTTGGGGAAGTCGGACCAGACCACGAGGAAATCCCTCAACCAGAAACCAATGACAAAGGACTAATGACCAACCCTTAGCCATGGCCCAAGTCTGCATCCCGATCCCGCCCCTCCAGGAGGGCGACACCCTCGACGTGGAAGTCATCGTCAACGGCGAGCGCCGGCTCATGCAATACCGTGTCGAGGCCGTCGACATCGACCCGAGCGTGAACCGCGCCGAGGCGCTGCGGCTCTTCATCGACGCCTACGAGCCCGGCTGGCGGCTCATCAACATCGGCATGCCCTCGGGGATGGCCGACCGCAAGACGCGCATCCCGGTGATGTTCCGCCAGCAGGAAGCGCCCGCCGAAGACTTCGCCCCGGAGGCGGTCGAGCCGACGACCTAGTCACCCGTCATTGGTCACTTGTCCTTTGTTGGAGGTCGGGGCAGAGCCGTCGCGTGGCACCGAATCCCCTGAGCGAAGGACGATTGGCAAAGGACCAAGGACCAACCACCCATGACCAAGAACTACCTCCTCATCGCGTGGCGGTCGCTGCGGCGGCAGAAGGGCTATGCCTTCATCAACATCGTCGGGCTGGCACTCGGGCTGACGTGCTGCGTGCTCATCGCGGCCTACGTCTGGGACGAACTGCGCTACGACCGCTTCCACGAGAACGCCGACCGCATCCAGCGCCTGCGCGTCGAGCGCTTCGCGGGCGACGGCTCCGAGGAACTCACCGTCGGCTCCGCACCGCCGATGGCCCCGGCCGCCATCGAGACGTTCCCTGAGATCGAGGCCGCCGTGCGCATCCTCGATCCGAGCTACTTCGTGGCGAGCGGCCTGACGCGGCAGAACGAAGACGACTACCTCTGGGCCGACGCGCCGTTCTTCGAGGTCTTCGACGGGTTCGACCTGCTCCACGGCGACCCGGCGACGGTGATCACGGAGCCCTACACGCTCGTCCTGACCGAGACGACGGCCCGCCGCTACTTCGGCGACACGGTGGCCCTCGCGGACGTCGTCGGCGCGTCCATGGAGGTGGACGGGATGGACATGACCGTGACGGGCATCGCCGCCGATCCGCCTGGGGCCTCGCACTTCACGTTCGACTTCGTCGGGGCGTTCGAGACGCTCGTGAGCGAGTACGGCGCCGACAACTACACGAACTGGTGGAATCTGAGCTACTACACGTACTTCCTCCTCCATCCCGAGGCCGACCCGGTGGCGCTCGGGGCCTCGATCCGCGAACTGCCGCGCCTCTACATCCCCGAGCAGGAGGACCGCAGCGGCTACCGGCAGTTCCTCTACCTCCAGCCGCTCACCGCCATCCACCTCACGTCGCACTACGAGGACGAACTCGGCGCGAACAGCTACACCGCCTACGTGTGGGCGTTCGGCGCGATTGCCGTGTTCATCCTCCTGCTCGCGGTCATCAACTTCATGAACCTCGCCACGGCGCGGAGCGCGCAGCGGGCCCGCGAGGTCGGGATGCGCAAGGCGCTCGGCGCGGACCGCGGGCAGCTCGCGCGGCAGTTCCTCGGCGAGTCGGTGCTCTACGCGGTGGCGGCGCTGCTCGTGGCGCTCGCGCTCATCCAGATCGCGCTGCCGCTCTTCAACGGGCTTGCGGGCAAGGACCTGTCCGTGTCGTACCTCTCGCCGCTGCTGCCTGCGCTCGGCGCGTTCGCGCTCGGCGTGGGGCTCCTCGCGGGGAGCTACCCTGCGTTCGTGCTGAGCGCGTTCCGTCCGGCGGCCGTGCTCAAAGGCCAGCGCACGCCGAAAGGGCAGGGCGAAGGGCTGCGCAAGGGCCTCGTCGTCTTCCAGTTCGCGGTGTCAGTGGCCCTCGTCGTCGGCGCGCTCGTGGTCGGGCAGCAGTTGCGGTTCATGCAGACGCAGAACCTCGGCTTCGACAAGGACCGCCTCATCGCCGTCGATTTTGACGAGGCCGACGTGATCGGCGGTTCGCTCGACGTCTTCCGCGCCGCGCTTGAGGAGACGCCCGCCATCCGCTCGGTGACGTTCTCCTCGGCGGTGCCGGGCAGCACGATGCCGACGAACGTGATCGCGCGCGAGCCGGGCATGACCGAGGCGGGGCAGACGTTCATCGTGCTGCCCGTCGAGTACGACTTCGTGGAGACGTACGGCCTCGACGTGATCGCGGGCCGCGCCTTCGACCGCGCGCGGGCCGACTCGGCGTCGTTCATCCTCAACGAGACCGCGTTGCGGCGCCTCGGGTGGACTGATCCGCAGGAGGCGCTCGGCGTGGAACTCACGCGGCAGTTCGGTGACACGCGGACCGTGGTTGGCGTGGTGCAAGACTTCCACCTCGAAGGGCTCCAGTCGGCGATCCCGCCCGTGGTGCTCTACTACCGCCCGCAGTGGTGCGACGTGGCGACGATCCGCGTGCAGACTGACGAGATCCCCGCTGCGCTCGCCGGCCTCGAAGCCGCCTGGGGCCGCCTCGCCCCCGACCGACCGCTCGACTACGTCTTCCTCGACGACGACTTCGACCAGCAGTACCGCGCCGAGCGGCGCATCGCGGCCGTGGTGCAGCTCTTCACCGGGCTCGCGCTTGCCATCGCGTGCCTCGGGCTGCTCGGCCTCGTCTCGTTCACGACGCAGCAGCGGACGCAGGAGATCGGCGTACGCAAGGTGCTCGGCGCGTCCGTCGCGAGCGTGGTCGTCCTGCTGACGAAGGACTTCACGCGGCTCATCGCCGTGGCGGTCGTGGTGGCGGCCCCGCTCGCCTGGTTCGCGATGGACCGCTGGCTCGACGGCTTCGCCTACCGCATCGCCATCAGCCCGCTCACGTTCCTCGTCGCGGGCGGCCTCGCGCTGGCGGTGGCCTGGACCTCGGTGAGCATCCTCACGGTGCGCGCCGCGCGGGCGAACCCGGTGGACAGCCTGCGAGCGGAGAGCTAGGCGCTTCGCGGTTGTACCAAATGCGATGAAGAGAAGGGCGTGGGCTAGATGCTCCCACTCAGTCATCCCCGCGACTGCGGGGACCCACCGGGTCAGGCTGACGTTCGCATCGCTACCGCGCTCTACGAGCGGCTAGAGGCCTGGAAGTACCTCCCCCTCGGTTCGCCTTCCTTCCGCGTTGCATGTGGTCATCAGCAACTCGTGTGGGTCCCGCGTGCGCGGGGATGACGAAAGGGGGGCAAGGTCTAATTCCGTAAGCAAATAGCACTTCCAGAGCTGTAGGTCGCAGGCACTCCGCCTCGATCCGCGATCCTGGGTTTGGCTCATCGAACGCGTAGCAGCTTCTGCGTCGTTTGCGTGTCGCCCGCCTCGAAGCGGACGAGGTAGACGCCACTCGGCAGCACGGTCCCGTCGAGCCGCGCCTCGTGCCAGCCCGCCTCCGCGACGCCGTCGCCGAGCACGGCGACGGTGCGGCCCGTCACGTCGTAGACCACCACGCGCACGGGCTGTGCCTCGGGCAGGCCGAAGCGCACAGTCGCCGACGCGGTGAACGGATTCGGATAGGCCATGTCGAGCGTGGGAGCGTCGGGAAGCGCCGCAGAGGCCGCGCTCGCGGTAGCGCGGTTGCGGTCCTGAGAGTCGACGAACAGCGTGCCCGTATTGCCCGCCACGTCCGTTGCCTCGATGGTGCCCGAGCCAGGCTGTCGCGGGTTCTGGAGGCGGAGCGTGAAGCCGACGGCGGCGGCCCCCTCGGCGAACGGATCGACGGCGAGCGTGAGGTTGACGGCGTCGCCGGCGAGGCGGACCGACGCGATGCCCGAGGCGTCAGTGCCGCCATCGGTAGCATCGCCGACGAAGCGGTTGCCCTGGATCGACCCGCTCACGATGGGTGCGACGGTGTCGTCACCCGGCGGTGGCGGTGGTGGCGGATCGTCGGGCGGGGGGCACCCGTCGGAGCAGATCCAGAGTACGCTCTCGTTGCCCGCCACGTCGGTCGCCACCACGAAGCCCGTGCCCTGCTGGCGGCCCTGCTGGAGCGTGACGGTGAAGTCGGTGCGCTCAGCCCCGGCGGCGAAGGCGTCCACGTCGAGGGCGAGGTTGGTGGCGTCGCGGAGCATGACGGTGGCGAGGCCCGTGTCGTCCGCGCGGTCGTCGCGAGCCGTGCCCTCGAAGCGCGCGCCGCTGATGCCGCCCGCGAGCAGTGGGGCAGCCGTGTCCTCACTCGGAGGCGGCGGAGGCGGTGGGTTGCCGTTGGCCTCACTGCGGAAGAGCGTCACGGCGAGCGCGCGGCCTACCACCACGTCGGCATCGCCATCGCCGTCCACGTCGCCGGCCGCGATGGAGAGCGGGCGGCTCAGCGAGGTCGATAGCTCCTGCGTCGGGCCGAAGCTCCCGGTGCCGTCGTTGGTCGCCACGACCACATCGCCCTGCGCCCGTAGTGAGGTCCCGCCCACCGCCGCCACGTCGAGGTCGCCGTCGCCGTCGAGATCGGCCGCGACCGCCTCTTGCGCGGCGAGGATGCCGTCGGCCACGAACTGCGCCGCGCCGAAGCTGCCGCTACCATCGTTGCGAAACCACACCACGCGGCCATCGCCCGTGAGGCCCTCGCCGATAGTGGCGATCACGTCCGCGTCGCCGTCGCCGTCGAGGTCGCCCGTGGCGACGTCGTTGCCGCCGAGGTTGTCGGTCGTGCCGACGGTGCGCTTCGTGAACGTGCCGGTGCCGTCGTTCTCGAAGAACACAACGCCGTCGTCGGCGAAGCTGTTGGCAAGCACGTCGGGCCGCCCGTCGCCGGTGAGGTCGGCCGCCGCGATGCCGTTCGCGCCGATCCCCGCGATTCGCTGCGCCGCGCCAAAGCCGCCGGAGCCGTCGTTGGGAAAGAACACAAGCTCGTCGCGCAAGTCGGCGATCAGGTCGAGGCGGCCGTCCCCGTTGAGGTCAGCGGCCACCAGGTCGTCGATGCCGTCCACGCCCGAGGCGACCGCGCTCGCCGCGCTCAGCGAGCCGCCCTGGTTGAACGAGACCGTGATCTGGTCATCGTCCGCGTTGAAGACCGCGACGTCGATCCGCCCGTCGCCGTCGAAGTCGGCGAGCGCGAGGGCCTCGGGGCGGTCCGTCGCGATGGCATTGGCGAAGGGACTGCCGCTGAATGTCCCCCCTAGGTTTTCGAAGACGGAGACCGCCTCGTCATCGAAGTCGTAGTTCGCCACGACCACGTCGAGGCGCCCATCGCCTGTGAGATCGGCGAGGTCCGTGTCGAAGGCCGACTCGGCGATCCGGCCGTCGAGCCTTTCGGGCGGGGCAAAGGGGATAGGCTGGGCCTGCAAGAGGGGAGCCTCGAGGGCCAGGCAGGCGAAGAGGAGGAGCGCACGCATGGGAGGAGCATGAGAAGAGGTAGGAAGGGCGGTCGCGCCGCTACGGACGCGTACCCTAACAGACCCGATCCCACGGGCCATGACCAGTGGCGTGGGCCGTCAGCTATCGGCTATCAGCGTCCGGAGGCGATGGCTATGGTGAGATGCAGGGGGTGTCGGGTCAAGCGGGTAGGAGATCAACGACCAGTGACGAGTGACCGAGGACCAACCGCTACAGCGTCACCCGGACCTGGGCGGTCCACTGGCGACCGGGTAGGCCCCGCGCCAGCGCAGCGCCGCCCGAGGCGGGCGTGGTGCGGCTCCAGTCGTAGACGTTGGCGCGGTCGAGCGCGT
Source organism: Bacteroidota bacterium (assembly GCA_039208155.1). Lineage (GTDB taxonomy): Bacteria > Bacteroidota > Rhodothermia > Rhodothermales > Rubricoccaceae > JBCBEX01. Next base: position 9,562 of record JBCCRG010000048.1, read on the forward strand.
CTACCACGCCGAGGTCAATGCGCAGCTGGGCGGGACCGATGCGGCGGTCGAGATAGACGCCGAGGTCGAGGCGCACCTCGGCGGGCAGCGTGGCCTCGTTGGGTCGGGCGAGCGCCCCGAGGAGGTCGTCGCTGACCACGCTGCGGTCGAGCGCCGCGTCGTTGTCGGGAATGGTACCGAGGAGATAGTCGTAGTAGGCCGTCCGGTAGCCCCACGCGCGCCCGAAGGCGGCCTGCGCTAGGCCGCGTATACCCACGTCGTCGGCGAGTGCACCAGGCACGAGGCGGCCGAGGCGGAGGTCGCCGTCGACCCGCAGCCGGTGCGGGGCCGACCATGGCACGGCAACGCGCTGTCCATCGAAGCGTCCCGGCACCGTGCGGCGGGCGTGCTCGAAGGCGTACGACGCGCCCCAGCGCAGCCCGTCGCGCTGGTGCTCGATGCGGACCCCACCGCCGAGCGTACGCCCGTTGGCCCCGGCGAGTACGCCGCCTGGGTTGGTGATCGGCACCGCGTCGGTCGTGAGGTCGGCCTGCAGCGCGGGCACGTCGAGGGCGAGGAGGCGACTCTCCCAGCGGGCGAAGCCCTCGGCGCGCAGCGTCCACGCCTCGCCGGGCATCACGAGCGCGTCGGCGGCGAGGTGGAGCGCGCGCGGCGGCGACGTGTCGGTCGTCGGCAGCCAGAAGAGCAGGTCGGGCGCGATGGCAGCCGGGCCGGGGTTGCGGAACGCCAAGCCGCCCACGAACTGCCGGTAGAGGCCGCCCGCGACGCGCAGCGCGTAGGTGCCGAACGCCGCTGCGCCGTCGTAGCGGACAGACGCACGGGGCTCGGCGTAGAGCGTCTGCCGCTCCGGGACGTACGTCAGCCGCGTCCCGGCTTCGAGCGTCGTCCGCAGCCCGAGCGTCGCGCGGGCGTCGAGGGTGCCGGTGAGCCACCACGCCGCCGCGTCGAGGTCGAGCGGCGCGGTGAAGTCGTGGTCGGCCGCGAACATGGCGCGGGTGTGCTCGAAGCCCAGCACGGCACGCACCTCGCGGCCCGGAGCCAGGCTCAGGCTCCCGTCGAGGTCCAGGGCGAGTTCGGTGAGGCGGTGGTCCGCATCCCCCCCGCGCCCGCCGTCGATGGTGGCGAAGAGGTCAGCCTCGGTGTTAGCTAGGGAAAGCGCGCTCAGAGCACGGCGACCGAAGCGGTAGGCGTAGCCCGAGAGGTGGTGCGCGGCGCGGACCTGCGCCCCGACGACGGCCCGCGCCCCCACGAGCCGCGTCGCGCGAAGCTGCGCGGCTCCGTTGCGCCAGTCGTAGCCGTCGCGGAAGCCGAGCAGATCGTCCGAGGTCCCCGTGTCGCTCCGCACCACGCTCCGGTCGGCATCGACGTGGTTGCGCGCGCCGTAGACGGACGCGTGCAGCGTCGTGAAGGCGTCGGGGCGGAGGCGCAGGGCAGCGTGAGCGTCGGTGAATGACACGTCGGGACGGTACGTCGCGGGTGCGAGCGCGTCGGCATGGACGGCCTCGCCCAGCCACAGGCTCGTGAAAACGGGGTCGGCCGTGCCCCAGTCGCGCAGGAGCGTCCGCAGGCCCGGGTCCTCGCCCGTCCGCCCGAGCCCCCAGAGGCTCTGCCGGACCGCCACCATCGCGTGACCGCGTCCGAGCACCGAGAGCGACACCGGCGTCCCGAGCCGCACGTCGGCACTCACGGGATCGACGGTCAGCGTCGCCGACGGAGCTGCGTCGCCGAGGCGGTGCGTGAGGTCGAGCACGCCCGTGAGCTGGCTCCCGAGCGCCGCGCCGAACCCGGCCTTGTGCACCGTCATCCGGTCGAGCGCGAGCGGGCTGAACGCGCCGAGGTGGCGGCCTAGCGCCACCGGGTCGCGCACCGCCACGCCATCGAGGCGAACCAGGTGCTCCGCCGCCCCGCCCCCCTGGACGTGCAGGTCGGCGACCGCAGGCACGGCCGCGACGCCGAGGAACCCGCGTGCCCCCGCCATCACGTCGACGGTGCCGGTGGCAGCCGACGCCGTCGGGGCCGCTCCGAGGTCACGCTCGCCGAAACCGAGCAGGGCGGACGGCACCCGCTGCGCGAGCCCGTCCACCACCACGGGCGCGACCTCAGCGGAGGCCCCGTCCAGCACGACCTCCACGCGGGCCGCGTCACCGGGCTCTACGAGGACCGCCTGCGGCCCTGAGGGCGCGTACGCGACGTGCGTGGCGACGACCTCGTAGCGCCCCGGCAGCAGGTCGGCGAAGGCAAACACGCCGTCAGCATCAGCAGCCGTTGCGAGCGAGGCATCGGCGAGGAGCACGTGCGCGAACGGCAGCGGCGCACCTGTCTCGGCGTCGACCACACGCCCCGCGAGGCGCCCTGGCCTCGGCGTCTGCTCCGCGGCCTCGATGAGCACGTAGGCCCCCGACGAGGTCCGCACGAAGTCGAGCCCCGTCCCGTCGAGGACGCAGCGGAGCAGGGCTTCGGGCGTCGCGTCGCGCTCGGCGCAGTAGACCCGCTGGTCCGACGCCAGCTCCGACGGATAGACCAGTTCGATGCCGGTGAGGCGGACGACCTCGGCGAGCGCGGCCGTCACGTCGATGCCGCGCACGGTGAGCGTGTAGCGCCCCGTGTCCTGCGCTACCGCAGTGGGAGCGAACAGCAGTGCCGCGAGCGCGATGGCGAGGCCGGTTCTCATCGCGCGGCGGGCGTCAGGTGGAAGCCGCCCTGGCGCGCCTCGACGCGGAGACCGGCAGCGAGTGCGAGGTCGTTCATGAGCGCCTCGGCCGAGCGCGGGCCGAAGTAGAGCGTCAACGGGCGGTCGAGCGCGACGCCTGGGGCCGTCGTGACGCCGACGCCGTAGCGCCGTTCCACTGCGCGGAGCACGTCCGCGAGCGGCTGCGCCTCCGCGACGAACCCGCCGTCGCGCCACGCGAGCGCCCGGTCGAGCGCGACGGGCTCCGGCGTCGTCGGGCTGGCTACACCCGCAGCGGCGCGGACGGCGGTCGCCTCGCCCGGTGCGAGCACCACAGCCGCCTCGATCTCGCCCGCGCTCACAGCCACGGAGCCTTCCTCCAGGACGACGTGCGTCTCCGCATCGCGGTCACCCGCATGCGCGCGGACGTTGAAGCGGGTGCCCAGGACTGTCACGTCCGCGTTGAACGTTGATACGACGAAGGGCTGCGCGCCCGTCTCGACCTCGAAGAAGGCTTCGCCATCGAGTGTCACCGCGCGGGTGGCGGCGCGGCGGAAGCCGAAGGCGCGGAAGCCGGCCGCGTGCGTCAGCGTGGTCCCGCCGCTGAGGGTGACGGTAGAGCCGTCTGGCAGCGTCGCGGCAACCTGGGTGCCCGGTGCTGCCTGGATCGTCACGGGCCGCTG
>JBCCRG010000049.1:0-12623 GCA_039208155.1 Bacteroidota bacterium
AAGGCCCCGAAGAACACCCCGAAAGCCGCACCAGCTACGGCGCCAAGGCAGAGGCCGAGCACCAGTGTGACGGCGAGGGGGCGGCGTGTGGTCGGCTTGCGATCCACCATGAGAACGTTCGACATCGTTGCTGTTGGGAGGGGCAGCGCCTCCACTAGGAGAGCCCTGCACGTGGGTGAGAGCGGACGAGGCCGCAGCCCAAGAGAACGACATCCGCATGGGGAGGCTCTGGCGGTGAGCCTCCCCACGCGGTGTCGGTGACAGCGGCGCTAGGAGCAGCGCCACAGGCAGTTACGCCGTCGCAGCGCGCGATGTCACCATGGTTTCGCCGACCACGTAGCCTTCGTCCTCGGACTTGGCACGCGCGATGGCGTAGATCATCAGGCCGTAGCCCGCTTTGGCGGCCACGTCAGCGATGCTGTAGCCAACCTGGATCGCGATCTCAGCGCCCGCGCCGGAGATGCCAGCGAACGGCGCCATGTAGACGATCGGGTAGAAGCCCCACGTCGCCAGCAGGAGCAGGCGGATGTTGCTGAACAGCTTCTGAACGCGGGCAGACTGACGATCCATGGCCGAGCCCAGCTCCGCCCAGAGGACGTAGAGGATGTAGGCGAACGGGATCGAGGAGAGGAAGCCCCAGAGCGCGCGCGTGCCGTTGGCGTCAGCCGGTGCGATCTCGCCCGGGTAGCCGAGACCGATCATGAACACCGCCGCGATGGAGAGGCGCGTGATGAGCGAGCCGCTCTTCTCTTTCGGCAGCGCGAGCACGAGCACGAGCTCGACCACGAGGAGCGGCACCGTGAGGAGCCAGTCCACATAGCGATACGCGTCGTTAAACGGCTTGCCGCTCGAGTTGTACATCTGGGTGGCTTGGTCGAGGGCGTAAGCGCCCTGCCAGCTACCGAGGATGCGGATGTAGTGGTAGGCCGCGATCCCGACCACGAGCGCCGAGACGATCAGCGAGATGCGGTACTTGGGAGCCACACGGCCCTGTGCCACGAGAAGGAACACGAACGTCGCCAACATGGACGCGATCGTGAAGGAGAACATGTTGAACGCGAGGCTGTATTGCCCTGCGGTCAAGCTAGGGAGGTCGAACATGGGAACCCTGCCTGTGTGTGAGGTGATGTGGTGATGAGCGCACGGGGCGCTTCCGAGCAGGCTCTCGGTAGGCGGTCGTAGAGAGAAGGGCCGTCTAGGAAGAAGTGTCGGGAGCGCAGGGTACGCTCTGGACTGTGGGGCAACTGACACAAGAAGTGCGAGAGCCAGTGCGGCACAGAACCGTCAACAGAATACGAGCGGACTGCCGTTTCATCCAAATCGGCCGCTCGTTTTTCCGGACGCCGCCGTTCCTTCACGCGCGCCAAAACGTCTCTGCTGCGGCTGCTGATCGATTCGAGCCGTCGTGCTGTCCTTCTCACCACCTGCAACACCGCCTCGCTGCCCGGCGCGCTGGTAGTCCGAGTCCTACCCAGGCACCAGGGCTGGCACGTCGCCTGCCTCGGGCTGAACGTCCCCAGGAGGAGTTTTCTCCCAAACAGCGCGCACCTCGTCTTCTGGGTCACGCTCTCCTCCGTCCGTCCGAGACGACACGCACGGCACCACCCACCTCGACATCCAGGTCTTCAATGCCACGATGCCCTTCGCAGACTGGCTAACCCGATGTGCGGGTTTCTACCGGCGAATCCAGCGCCTTTGAGGGGTTAGCCGTACGGGAAGGCGATAGGTCGTGCCCTAGACGTGCTTTCGGACCACGGTATAGATCCCCGATCAGGTCGGGGATGACCTCGAATCGGCGGTTTGAGTCCACATGGGCACGTTCAAAACATGCACACCGGGTTGGATAGAGGTAATCGACGGTGTCCCGGACCGACCTCCCCCATGAGGGCCCGCCCCCAAAGGGCTCGACGGCCTTGCGTTGAAACGGGCTCGTGTTGAAGACGCGGCGAAGCACAGGGGCAAAACTCCTGCACTGCGTTGGGCGCACGCGCTCTAAAACCAGGGCATCCGGATAGGTAGGCAGCCAGCGCGGCCTGCGTTGGCCGGTTAAGCCAGCGTAAAGCTCGCGCGGCTGAGCTTTGTCGTACGGTCCGCGCAGTGTACCTTTTTCCACCTCTCTCCGCCATCTCTCAGGTCTGCATGACCGCCACCGCAACGCAGGGGACCCGCACGGCCTGGGTCCTGCTCCCGGCCCTGTTTCTCTCGCTCGCCCCGCTGGGCGCAAGCGACTACGCCACCGCGCAGCCATTCGAGGAGCGCGTCGTGAACATTGGCAACCTGGGCCTGACGGTGACCAACGCCGGCTACGTCGGCAACAACAACATCCGCAACGAGCCCGCGGGCGACCCGTCGTTCGAGTTCCCGCTCGACTCGGGCGTCGAGCACCTGTTTGAGGCAGGGCTCTGGGTGGGGGCGATACGGCCCGACGGCACGATCTCAGTCCGTACGGGCTCGGTCACCTCGGGCGGCGGCTATTCGCCTGGTGCCGGCGGCTTCGAGTTCGTGCAGGCGGAGGCGTTCCAGGAGCGCTCGACGCTCCTCGGCTCGCCCTCCTTCTCGCCGCTTGCGGTCAGCCAGCAGGACTTCCTCACCGCGTACACCGACACGTTCGCCGTCATCCCCGGCACCTCCACGCCGACGCCCGATCCGCAGGGGCGGCTCGGCATCGTCGTGCGCCAGCGCTCCTACGCCTACAGCTTCCCCTTCGCCGAAGCGTTCGTAGTTATGGAGTTCGAGATCGAGAACGTCTCGGGCGGGCCGCTCGACTCGGTCTACGTCGGCATCTGGGAGGACCTCGTCGTGCGCAACGTGTTCACCACGCAGGATGGCGGCGGTGCCTTCTTTAACAGGAACGGGCGCGGGGTGATCGGCTACCCCACCGTGGACCAGGACGGGTCGATCTCGTACACGCCGGACGACACGCTCTTCGTTTCCTATGCGTACAACCTGGGCGGGGACGAGGAGAGCCTGAACACCTACGGCTCGATCAGCTTCCTCGGGGCCACCTGGAACGACCGAGGCACCGAGCGCTTCTTCCATCCGTTCGTGGCTGACGAGTACGAGGCCGACGGCCTTTCGACGCCGCTCGTCCACAACCGCTACTGGAAGTTCGCCGACGCCAACCCCACCCTGGCCCGCCCCGGCAGCGACGACGACCGCTATTTCCGCATGGCCACGCCGCTCCCGCTCGACCAGCCGATCCCAGGTCAGGAAGGCCAGGGTACACTCGAGGAGCGCCTGTCGTCAGACGGTCTGCTGGCCCAAGGCAACTGGATTGGGCTCTACAGCATTGGGCCTTTCCCGCGCCTGGAGGCGGACGAGTCGATCACGGCGACGTTTGCCTGGGTGGCCGCGCTCAAGCCGGACCGCTTCCAAGATGCCACTGGGCGCCGGATCGACAACGAGGAGACGCGCCAGTTGCTGCGCACCAACGCGTTTTTCGCCCAGCGCACGTATGCGGGCGAGGACAACAACTACAACGGCCGCCTCGACGCGGGCGAGGACCTTAACGGCAACGGCACGCTCGACCGCTACCTCATCCCCGAACCGCCGCCCGGCCCCAACGTGCGCGTGGAGGTCGAGTCCGGCCGGGCCATCCTCTACTGGGACGACTTCGCGGAGGACGCTATCGACCCAGTGAGCGGCGTCGCCGACTTCGAAGGCTACCGCATCTACCGCTCCGACCCCGGCGACGACGCAGCGGGCAACATCCTGGGCGAGGCCGGCCTGATCGCGCAGTATGACGAGGCGGGCAACCGCGTCGGCTTCAACAACGGCTTCCAGGACATCCGCCTCGCACAGCCGGTCACGTTCCCGGGCGACGATACCGAATACCGCTACAGCTTCGTGGCGGACGGCCTGCTCAACGGCTGGCAGTATGCCTTCGCCGTGACCGCCTTCGACCGCGGCGACCCCGATGTGGGGCTAGAGCCCTTGGAGTCGAGCCGGACGTTCGGGGCCGTGCGCGTCTTCCCGGGCACCTCGGCGGTGGAGGATCCCAACGCGGAGGGCCTGCCCAACAACGGCGAGGTGGGCGTCTACCCGAACCCGTTCCGCCTCGAAGCTGCCTGGGACGGCGAACTCGCCACGCAGCGCAAACTCTACTTCTTCAACCTGCCACCGCGCGCCTCCATCCGCATCTACACGATGGCGGGCGAGATCGTCACCGAGCTCAACCACGACGCTGCGACCTACCGCGGCGACATCCGGTGGTACGACACCTTCAGCGCCGACGACCGCGTCGTGGCCAGCGGCGAGCACGCCTGGGACGTGCTCTCCGAGAACAACCTCCGTCTGGCCTCCGGGCTCTACTTCTTCACAGTCCGCAATGAGGACTCCGGCGAGGTCCAGACCGGCAAGTTCGTGATCATACGATAGTGCGGCGGGGAGGCCGTGTGGCGGGGATGCAGTGCCGCCCACGACTCGCCCTCTCCACCGCCTCGCAACACCAACACACTGCAACCCACCTCTCTTCATCTCACCATGCGACTTCTTGCTACGCTCGCGCTTGCGTTTGCGCTCGGTCTGCCTGCGGCTTCGGCTCAGCAGGTCTGTGCCGGCGTCGAAGGCACCGACTTCCAGCGCGTCACCCTTCGCGATGTCAACGCCCTCCCCGACGGCAGCCTTGCGGCTCTCAACGCCGGAGGGGCCAACCTCACTACCACCGAAATTCAGGGCCTCCTCGCCAACGACCTGGTCGGCGAGACGATCGAGTTTACGTCGGTGATCCTGAGCGATCCGAAGCTCTCGGGCCTCGCCAACACCAACGACGCGGGCATCCCGAACCGCGTGCACTACTTCGTGCGCGACGTCACCGCCTTCACCGACGGCCCGCTGGGCTTCGGGGCGCAAATCGTCGACAACACGGGCTCGGGCCTCTCGGCGCAGTTCTTCGTCGGCGACATCGTGACCATCTGCGGCGTCGTGGCTCCGTTCACGGGCACCGGCGGCTACTCGATGCAGATCAACCCGGTCGATGCCACCTCGATCCAGCTCACCGACGACGACCCGATTGACCTCGGCGACCCGCGCATCGCGCCGCTCGGCGTGAGCATCGGCGACCTCCACACCGCGATCCCGGGCGCGCCGGCCGGTGCCGAGACCCAGATCAACTGGAACAACTACAGTGACTACGTGGGCGGCTATGTCCGCCTCAAGGGCATCCAGATTGTGCAGGGCGTGCCGGATGCCAACCGCCCCGACGTGCTCTACGCGGGCGCGAGCGGCGAGGCCCCCTTCATCAACCAGTACGACGTCTCGGTCTGCTTCCGCAACGACCGCCTCGAAGACTACTTCCCGGCAGGGACCACGCCGGCTTGCGTCACAGACGGCCCGTTCAACGTGCCGGCGACCGGCTTCGCCAACCTGCAGGGCTTCCTGATCTACCAGGGCGATGACGGCGCGTTCGACTACGCGACGCCGGACGCGGCCAACTTCGTCATCAACCCGATCCTCCCCGAGGATCTCGAGATCACAGGGGCCCCGCCGACGATCAACAGCTTCACAGCCGGACCGGAGGGCATCCTCTCGCCGAGCGACCCCTTCCCCGTTGAGGTGGCAGCCCAGGCCAACGGCGGTGCCACCATCGCGGCGGTGGTCGTGAACTACGGCAGCCCCAGCGGCGGCGGCGCGGTCACCCTCGAGGACGGTGACGGCGACGGCACCTTCACGGGGACGATCCCGCCCTTCGCGGCCTCGGGTGAGTTCGTGAACCTGACCTACACCGTCACCGACACGAACGGCCTCAACGCCTTCGCGACCACCTCCTACCGCGTCTTCGAGGGCCCGCTCACCTCGATCACCCAGATCCAGGAGACGGCCAACGGCGGCGAGGGCGACAGCCCGGTCGGCGACATCGCCGGGGTGGCGATGAACATCACGGCCATCGTCAACGACGACTTCGTGGACAGCAGCGGCAACCGCACGCTCATCCTCCAGGAGGACCCGAACTTCGGCCAGTTCACCGGCATCGCGGCCTTCGTGGCCATCGACGACATGGTGGCCGTGGGCGACGAGATCACCATCACGCAGGCGGACATCAACGAGAACTTCAGCTTCACGCGTCTGGAGAACCTCACCTACACGGTGACGGGCTCGCCCGGAGCCCTCGGCTACTTCACGATCCCGAGCGGCTCCATCGCCAATCCGGACGACGCCGAGAAGTTTGAGAGCATGCTCCTCCGCTTCGTGAACGTCACGATCACGGACGTCAACGCCGACGGCGACGACACCGACGACGGCTTCGGCGAGTGGCAGTTCACCACCGGCACCGAGGCCGAGGAGCTGCGCGTGGACGACCTCGCCGAGGCGATCCCGCAGGACTACAACATCATGAACCTCGTCGTCGGCCAGGAGCGCGAGTTCGTGCAGGGCTTCCTGTACTTCAGCTTCGGCAACTTCAAGCTCATCCCGACGGACCTCATGGACGTGGGCCCAATCGGCGTCGCCAACGAAGACGACCTGGCACAGAGCAGCCGTCTGCTGCAAGCGTTCCCGAACCCGACCGCCGACGTGGCGACGTTTGCCTACACGCTCGACGCCACCACCGAGGTGCAGCTCGCCGTCTACGACGTGACGGGCCGCCAGGTGGCGCTCCTCGTGGACGGCGTGCAGACGGGCGCACAGTCGGTGACCTTCGACGCGAGCGCCCTCGCGCCGGGCGTCTACGTCTACCGCCTCGCCGCCGCCGACCGCGTTGAGACGGGCAAGCTCGTCCTCGCGCGCTAGCGCCGACCCGGGCCTGACCGCCCCCGATTGTTTCCCGCGCGGCCTCTGACCGGGCCGCGCGGGTCTACCACTCGCCTCTTTCGCTCGCCTCTCTGCGTCCCGTGCGCCGTTCTGCTCCTGTGCTCCCGTCGCGGCCTGCCCCGCTGTGGCCTGCCGTTGGCCTCGCACTCTGCGCCGTGCTCCTCGCGCTCGCGGCGTGCGACACCGGCTTCGAGGGCGACCCTGTCGATAACCAGCCGCCCGAGACGGCGCTTGCCGTGCGAAGCGACGACCTGCGCGGGCCACTCTCCTTCGAGGAGGCGTTCACAGGGACGCCCGGCGACTCTATTTTCATCGGCAGCGACACGCTCATCGTGGGCACCGACGGCACGGTCCTCTTCCGCGATACGCTCCGGCTCACGAGTACGGTGCCGCTTGCGTGGACGGGCACCGACCCCGACGGCTTCGTGGACGGCTACGAGCTGCGCTTCTTCGCGCTCAGCGAGCCCCTCGGCGACGAGGAGGGCTGGCGCTTCACCGAGCGCACCGACTCGCTCGTCCTCCTCCCCATCCCGTTCGGCGAGGCCCAGGCCGACGTCGCGCTCGAAGTACGCGCCATCGACAACGAGGGGGTGCGCGACCCGAGCCCGGCCCGCACCGTCTTCCCGATCCGCAACTCGGACCCCACCCTCCGGCTCAGCACCACCGACGCACCGCCGGTCAGGACCGAGGCCGTGGTGGTGGACACGCTGCGCAGCTTCCCGCTCTTCTCCTTCGGCTGGACGGCCGGCGACCCCGACGGCGAGAACAACCTGGCTGCCATCGAGGTGAGCCTCAACGACAGCCTCAACTTCGTGCAGCTCCCGGCCGACGCCTCGTTCATCACGCTCGTGGGACAGACCACCACCGAGGGGGTGACCGACGCCGAGGTCTACCTCGGGCGCGGCTTCCAGCGGACCGCGCTCACGCTGCCCGGCCTCGTTATCGGTGGGGAGAACGTCTTCTACGTCCGCGCGGTGGATGATGCAGGGGCCACCTCGCCGCTCATTCGCTACCCCGAGCCCATCGACGACGGCGACGACATGACGCCGCCCATCCTGCGCGGCTTCTTCATCCAGCCCATCACGAGCGACCTCCTGCTCGTCAACGACTACCGCTCCTCGCAGCTACCAGCGACCAACGACGAGACGGTCATGGACTTCCACCGCGCCGTGCTGCGCGACCGCCTCGGCGAGGCCGGGACGTGGGACGAGTGGGACCTGTCTGAGACCGTCCTCCGCTCCGATGCCGCTGACTTTTCGGAGGCGCTCGCGACCCCCGTTGACCCAACGCTGCGCCAGACGCTCGCGCTCTGGGACCGGATCTACTGGGTCACGAACGCGGCCACCAACTCGCCCATCGGCAACAACCTGCCTCCGTCCGCCTCCGTGATGGACCTGTTCTTCTCCGAAGGCGGACGGCTGTTCGTCCAGACCCCGGTGACGCAACCCCTCGCCGCTGACCCCACGCTCAACGACGGCAACGCGGCCATCAATGTGCTGCCGCTGGAGTCGCTCGTGACAGGCTCGATCCTGCGCATCAGCCGGGATCCGCTGACGGTGCGGGAGGGCGTCCCCGGCCTCGGCCGTTCGCTTCCGCCGCTGGAGGTCACGCGTACGCTCTCGAACATCGTCCCCTTCCAGGTGGGCGGCACCGGCGTGCCCCTCTACGATGCCCCGTTCTTCGCGCCTGGGGGCGGCACGTTCGACGGCCCGTTCACGTCGGTGTCGATGAGCCAGGACGCGCGCGTGGCCCTGTTCGGCCTGGACGTCGTGTCCACGAGCACGGGGGTCCCGCTCCTCGCGCCCCCCGACGCCGGGGACGGCGACGACCCGCTGACCTACTGCACCGTCGAGGACTTCACGAGCGCCTCCGAGCCCGAGACCCTCTGCGACGCCATCAACGTTATCCTCGACGGCCTCGCCTTTCCGCGATGAACGGCTCTCGGCTGCCAGCTCCCGGCTGTCGGTCGACCGGCCCCTTGCTCTGCACCATGATTCGCGCTTTCCTCTCCCTCCTCCTTCTTGCTACCGTAGCCGCCACGCCCGCTGCCTTCGCTCAAGGCCGGATCGCTGGGACGGTCACCGACACCAACACTGGTGAGACGCTGCCGGGCGTGAACGTCTTCATCCTCGGCACCCAGTTCGGCGCCGCGACGGATTTCGACGGCGACTACGTGATCCCGAGCATCCGCGCGGGCGAGTACACGATCCAGGTCAGCTTCGTCGGCTACGAGACGAAGCAGTTCACCGGCATCCGCGTGAACAACGGCGAGACGACGCGCCTCGACATCGAGATCGGCGAGGCGGTGCTCTCGACCGAGGACGAGGTCGTGATCGTGGGCGAGCGCCCGCTGGTGGACGTTGAGGAGTCGTCGAGCACGTTCAGGATCTCGCGCGACCAGATGGAAGCCGCGCCGGTGCGCGAGGTCACGGAGGTCGTCGCGAGCCAGGCGGGCGTCGTGAGCGACCCGACCGGGCTCTACATCCGCGGCGGCCGTGCCGACGAGACGGCCTTCCTCGTGGACGGCGTCTCCGCAAAAGACCCGCTCGCGGGCACCGGCTTCGGGCTCGACCTCGGTACGAACGCCTTCTCGGAGGTCGAAGTCACCACCGGCGGCGTCGGGGCCGATGTGGGCGACGTGACCTCGGGCGTCGTGGCCGTCTCGCTGCAGGAGGGCACCGATCAGTTCCGCGGCACGCTCAGCCACAAGCGCGACAACCTCGGCTTTAACGACGGCTGGGAGAGTACGTTCATGGAGGAGACGTTCGAAGCGTCGCTCTCCGGCCCCATCCTCCCGGGCAAGCTGCGGTTTTTCGTGAGCGCCCAGGCGCAGATCTCGGACGAGTTCTACCGCTTCACCTCCGATCCCGACCAGGTCCGCAACAGCATCGTCGGGAGCGACTTCTGGACGCCGCGCACGGACAACCGCTGGAACGGCGTCGCAAAGCTGACCTTCCTCCCGCGCCCAGGCATGAAGCTCACCGGCAGCTACTCGCGCTCGCTGACGGTGAACCAGAACGAGAACATGCTCCGCGTCACCGGCAACGACGCTGCCGTGCGGCCCGGCTTCCAGTACGCCTTCTCGCTCCAGCCTGACCTCGCCACCTCGTACGCCCACGACAGCAACCTCTCTACGCTGCGCTGGAGCCAGGTTCTCGGCACGCAGGCCTACTACGAGTTGCAGGTGTCGCGCCTCTTCACGCGCCTCCGCGCCGACTCCAACGGGCGCGACTGGCGCCCCGAGAACGTCGACTCCGAGCTTGACCCGGAGAGCATCGTCGACTTCCCCGCCACGCTCTTCAACAACGGCGACCAGGACCCCACCGACCTCCCGCCGGGCGAAGCCGTGTTCGTGCTCCCCGGGCCGGGGCTCTTCAACAACGGCGGCATTGCCACGCGCTGGCACGACCACTTCGCTGAAGAGATCACCGTAAAGGGCGCCTTCAGCCGCTTCACGGCCAACCGGGGCTACCAGATCTCGACCGGCTTCGAGGTCAAGCTCAACGACTACCAGTGGATCGACATCGAGCGCCCGTGGATCGGGGCGCCGATCACGCTCGGAGACGGCACCGTGACGGCCACCAACCGCCTCGGCGAGTCGAGTGACGTGTGGCGAGTGAAGCCGCGTCAGACAGCGTTCTACGCCGAGAACCAGTTCCGCTACCGCGGCCTGATCGCCAACGTGGGCCTGCGCTGGGAATTCTGGGCCCCCGGCAGCTTCGTTGACGACCTCGTGGACGACGCCGTGGCCTTCTACGACGCCGAGGACGCGGGCGAGGACGTGAGCGAGCGCATCCGCGTCCCCATCGTTGAGGAGATCGCGCGGGCGTACGAGGACGAGTCGTTCGGCTTCCTGGGCCTCCGCTGGAAGACCCGCCTGCTGCCGAAGGTGCGCGTGAGCTTCCCCGTGCGCGAGAACCAGGTGCTCTTCTTCAACTACGGCCGCTCGACCCGCCTTCCCCACCCGACGTTCCTCTACGCGGGCCTCAACCCCGTCTACCAGGACCGCTCGTTCTTCGCCGACCTCGGCAACCCCAACCTCAACCCCGAGGTGGACATCTCGTACGAGCTCGGCGTGCGCAACCAGATCACCTCCAACGACGCGCTCACGCTGACGGCCTTCTGGCGCGACAAGTACGACTTCATCACCGTGCAGGACGTCGAGATCCAGGACCAGACGGGCCGCGAGACGACGCGCGCGCTGCGCATCAACGGCGACTTCGCCCGCGTGCGCGGCATCGAGGCGAGCTACACGAAGCGCATCGGCCGCCGCTTCACGGGCCAGCTCAACGCCGCCTACAGCCGCGCCACCGGCCTCTCGTCCACCAACAACGACGCGCTCCAGCAGTACCTCCAGCAGGGCAACATCGACAACACCGTCGAGACGCCGCTCGTCTGGGACCGCCCCGTCGACATCAAGGGGAGCCTGACCTACCGCTACGACGAGGCGCGCCCGCTCTTCGGCATCCCGGGCCTGAACCGTTTCCGCGGCTTCCTCGCGGGGACGTTCCGCAGCGGCCAGCGCTACACCCCCGTTGAGTTCATCGGCTACGAGACCGCCCCGGACGGCTCCCGCTGCGACCGCGACGCCGAGCGCACCGCTGAGTGCTGGCGGCCCGTCTATGAGCGCAGCCAGGACCCCGAAGACCGCTTCATCGAGGTCGGCGCGCCGTGGTGGTGGTTCGACCTCACGCTTGAGCGCCGCATCGCCGTGGCGGGGCAGGACCTCCGCATCACGCTGGAGGTGACCAACCTCTTCAACCAGAACAACGGCATCGTGGTCAACCCGGTCACGGGCGAGGCCTACCCGGACATCGACCCAGCGGCCATCGCGGCCGACCCGGATCGCTTCCGCACCGACCCCGACTTCGACGTGGTCGGCTCCGTGCGCGACCTGCGCTTCGAGGACCCCCGGTCGAGCGGGCTGCCGCCGTTCAACCCTGCGCGCTTCCTCCCGCAGCGCCACATCACCCTGGGCTTCGCCTACCAGTTCTAAGAGGTATGGACGTGTGGACGTACGAACGCGCGAGCGCTGAAGCCTCATCCAGAGTTCTCCCCCTGGACAGGGGGAGTCAGAGGGGGTTGTCGTATCGAGCGCTTCTCTCACACCTCGCCGCAATGGTCAACCACCCCCAACCCCTCCTGTCTAGGAAGGGAGCGATTCCAGCGATAATCGCTACGTTGCTGTTTGTTTGTGTATGCGTCAGCTCACAGGCGTCTGCACAGAGCCCGCTGCCGAGCTACGGTGAGGACCGACGCGGCACGGCGGGCTTCCAGTTTCTAAAGGTGGCTGTGGATCCACGCACGGCGGCGCTGGGCGAGAGCGTGGTGTCGCACGCCGACGACGTGACGGCGCTCCTGCACAACCCGGCGCTCATCGCACGGGCGGGTGACGTGGAGGGGGCGCTCACGTTCACGAACTACTTCGTGGACACGCAGCTCTACTGGGCGGGCGGGCTCTACCGCATCGGGCCGTACACCCTCGGGCTCTCGCTGCAGGCCTTCGACTCGGGCGAGATGGCGGAGACGACGGAGATCTCGGGCCCCAACGGCACCGGGCGCACGTTCCGCCTCTTCGACCTCGGCGTGGGGCTCACCGTCTCGCAGGCGCTCACCGACCTCTTCAGCTACGGCGTCACCGTCAAGTACGCCCGTGAGAGCGTGCTCGACGTGACCACGCAGGCGGCGCTGCTCGACCTCGGCGTGGCCTACGCGGTCGGCGACACGGGCGTCCGGCTCGGCGTGGCGATCCGCAACTTCGGCCTCGACGGTCGCCCCTCCGGCGACGTGAGCTACCTCGACCTCCAGAACGGCGAACCGGTGGTGGTGACCGGCGACGACTTCGCGCGCATCACGCCGCCCACGACGTTCCTGCT
>JBCCRG010000050.1:0-12517 GCA_039208155.1 Bacteroidota bacterium
AACCGACTCTACTTTCGCCGCAGCGACGCAGGGCACGGCGGAAACGGTCGTGGTGGAGACCGAGACCTACATCGCCACGCTCTCGACGAAGGGCGGCACGCTGGTCGGGTTTGAGTTGAAGGAATACGCCAAGGCTGGCGCGGAGGCGATTCCCGTAGACCTCGTCTCGAACACAGACGATGGGGCGCTCGCGGTCGTGTTCACGCCGCCACAGGGCCGGATTGTGGACTCGCGCGCGCTCTACTTCCAGACCGAGGCCTCAACGCAGGACACGATTCGCGTCACCGACGCCCCGCTGCGGCTTGCTTTCGATGCGCCCATCGGGATGGGCTCGCTGCGACTCAGCTACGACTTCGAGCCCGAGGGCCACGGCGTCGGCTTCGAAGTCGAGGAAGTCGGCACCAACGTGCTCGGCAGCGCAGGCGGCTACGAGGTGCTCTGGGACGGTGGCCTGCCGTTCGATGAGCTCGACGCCCGCGACGAGGCGATGAACGCCGGGGCCTACGTCCGTGCCGGCGGCGAGGTGGAGTCGATCAAGCTGGAGAAGGAGCCCGCGTTCAACGAGGTCATCACGGGCCAGATCGAGTGGACGGCGGTCAAGAACAAGTACTTCGTCGCGGCCGTCCTGCCCGCCGAGGGCCTTGCGACGGAGGGCGCGGAGCTCGATGGCCAGCGCGTCGGCGTGCCCGGCGAGGCGGCCTACGACGACTACTACGCCACGCGCCTGCTCATCCCGCGCGCCTCGACCGGCGAGCCGAACGCGTACACGCTCTACCTCGGACCGGTCGACCTAAGCCTACTCAACGACTACGACGCGAGCCTCTACGAGGTCGTCGACTACGGCTTCGGCGCGTTCATGACGCGGCCCCTCGCGAAGTACGTCATAGCGCCCGTCTTCCGCCTCTTCGGGACGTTCATCCCGAACTACGGCATCGTCATCATCCTCTTCGCCATCCTCATCAAGATCCTGCTCTACCCGCTGACGAAGTCAGCCTACCGGAGCACGGCGAGGATGCGCGACCTCCAACCGGAGATGACCGCGCTCAAGGAGAAGTACCCGGACGACCCGCAGAAGCAGCAAGAGCAGATGATGAAGCTCTACCGGGACCGGGGCGTGAACCCGCTCGGCGGTTGTCTTCCATTGTTGCTGCAGTACCCGATCATCATCGCGCTGTGGCGCTTCTTCCAGAACTCGATCCTGATCCGCCAGGAGTCGTTCCTCTGGGCGAAGGACCTCTCCGCACCGGACCCGGTGATTCACCTGCCGTTCTCGATCCCGTTCTACGGCGACTTCGTGGCGGGCTTCTGCGCCATCATGGGCGTGGCGATGGTGATCCAGATGCGCATCGCCGCCCCGCCGACCACGAGCGGCGCGCAGGCGAAGATCTTCCAGATCGTGGTGCCGCTGATGATCTTCATCTTCTTCAACCGCTTCGCGTCGGGCCTGAGCCTCTACTACCTGATGTACAACGTCCTCACGGCCGCGCAGCAGAAGTGGATCAACCACCAGATCGAACTGGAGAAGACCGACCCGAAGCGCATCGCGGCAGCCGCGGCGAAAAAGAAGAACGCCAAGCCCGGCTTCTTCGCCCGCATGCAAAAGCGCGCCGAGGAGGCCCAGCGCCAGCAACGCGCGAACGGACGCGGTGGCAATGGGCGGAGCGGTAACGCCAAGCGCCGCCCTGCAAAGCGGCAGTAAGTGCACATGCATGCATGGATGAGCAGGCCTTCTGGTGGCATCTCGAGAGGCGAATTACCTCTGAACTGAGTCAGTTCGGGTCTTCTTACTGGTGCGATGGTTTGGTCCCGAACCTCGGTATCGAGCGTCGTGATGGAGGGACCTTCATTGTCGGCACCGTGTGGTACGGTCCCACCGGCCAAGACGAGAAGACGTTTACCATACGAATCGGAGATGAGAAGGCGAATCGTGACAACATCGAATGGGCGAACCTTCTCCCTGGCGAAGACGAGACACATTGGCTGGGTTTGAGGCCCTGGGGATTGGAAATCGTGCCACCTGCTGTTGACCCTAAGAGACCTGCCCCAATTGCCGCCATTGCTACAGCACGCGGGCAGGCTGCGCTCGCCATTGTGCGCGTATCAGGACCGGAGGCCGTGCGCATCGTGGACGCGCGGTTCTCGAAGCACCTCGGAAACGCCGCCAGCCACACAGCGCACGTCGGCTACATCCTCGACGTGGAGGGCCACCAGCTCGATCAGGTCGTGGTGACGCTCTTCCGCGCACCGCGCTCGGCGACGGGCGAGGACGTGGTCGAGGTGACGTGCCACGGCGGCGACGTGGCCCCGGCGCTCGTGCTGCGCAGCCTCCTCGACGCAGGCGCGCGGCTGGCGGAGCCGGGCGAGTTCACCCAGCGCGCCTTCCTCAACGGCAAGCTCGACCTCGCGCAGGCCGAGGCCGTCGCGGACCTCATCCACGCGCAGTCGCACCTGGCGCACCGCGTCTCGCTGCACCAGCTCCAGGGCCGCACGTCGGTCGCGCTGCAGCAGATCCGGCAGGAGTTGATCCAGACGAAGGCGCTGATCGAACTGGAGCTCGACTTCGTGGAGGAGGACGTCGAGTTTGCTGACCGCGACGAATTGCGACGGCTGCTCACCGAGGCGGCGCGGCTGCTCGGCGATCTGCTCGACACGGCGCGGCTCGGCGCGTATGTCCGCGACGGCGTACGTGTGGTGATCGGCGGGCGGCCGAACGCGGGGAAGTCGACGCTGCTCAATGCGCTCGTGGAGCGCGACCGCGCGATTGTGAGCCCTGTTGCCGGGACGACACGCGACGAGATCGAGGCCGAGCGCGAGATCGGCGGCCTGCGCTTCCGCTTTGTAGACACGGCCGGGCTGCGCGAGACGGCCGACCTCATCGAGGCCGAGGGGGTCCGCCGCACCCACCGCAGCATCGACGCCGCCGATGTGCTGGTCTACGTGTACGACGCAACGACCGGACTCGACGGCGAGGAGACGGCGTTTCTCGACACACTGGCCGCCGAGCGCCCGCGCCTCCCCGTACTGCGCGTAGCGAACAAGGCAGACCTGCTTGCCAGCACGGCTCCCCCCGCTTCCCTCCCCATGAAGGGTCGGGAAGCTGTCCCCCTCACACGTGAGGGGGACAGTTCCGAGGAGCGACCAAAGGGAGGCGACGCAGGAACGGGGGGAGGCGTCCCCCTCCTCCTCTCCGCAGAAGACGCAACCGCCGATCCGTCCCACCTCGACGCACTCCGGTCCGCGCTCCTCGCTGCCGTGGCGGACGACCTCAGCGAAGCCGACAGCTCGCCCGTCGTCGTGAACGAGCGGCACCGGCAGCACCTCAGCGCGGCCCTCGACGCCGTGCAGTCGGCGCAGCGCGCACTCGACCTCGGCGTGTCGGGTGACACGCTCTCGCTCGACCTCCGCGAGGCGCTCCACGAACTCGGGGCCATCACCGGCGAGATCACCAGCGACGACGTGCTCGGTGCGATCTTCTCCCAGTTCTGCATTGGGAAGTAAACCCCCGTCTACCGTCACCACGCACCACCATGCTCTTCATCGTCGACGCCTTCACGGCCGCGCCCTTCAGCGGCAACCCCGCTGCCGTTTGCCTCCTCGATGCGCCCGCCGACGAGGCATGGATGCAGCAGGTCGCGATGGAGATGAACCTCTCCGAGACGGCCTTCGTGCTCCCCGAGGGCGTGGATGCGACTCCCGACGGGCGGCGCCTCCGCTGGTTCACGCCTGCCGCCGAGGTGGAGCTCTGCGGCCACGCTACGCTCGCGACGGCGCACATCCTCTTCGAGACGGGCCGCGTGGCCGACACCGCGCGCTTCGACACGATCAGCGGGCGCCTCACGGTGACGAGGCACGGGGAGGGCTACGCGATGGACTTCCCTGCCCGACCTGCCATGCCGACTTTGACGCCTGGCGGCCTGCTGGATCGCCTCGGCGTTGGAGCGGACGCGGTACGCTTCGTCGGGCATACGGCGTACGACCTTTTCGTGGAGCTCCGTAACGAGGCTGCGGTGCGTGCGCTCGTGCCCGATTTCGCTGGGCTGAAGACCGTGGCGGGCGTCGACCGTGGTGTGATCGTCACCGCGCGGGCGGACGACGGCCAGCCCTACGACTTCGTCTCGCGCTTCTTCGCTCCGGTCGTGCGCGTCGACGAGGACCCGGTGACGGGCTCCGCGCACTGCACGCTCGCGCCCTACTGGAGCGAGCGCCTGGGCCAGACCTCGCTGGTAGGGTACCAGGCCTCAGCGCGCGGCGGCCTCGTGACCGTCGACCATCGCGGCGACCGGGTCCTGCTCGGCGGGCAGGCCGTGACGATGGTGGAGGGCCGACTGCGCGTTCCGGTCGTCGCGATGTGAACGTGCAGGGCGGAACCGCCCCTGCGGATCGCATGCTGGCCTCCCTGTTTCCCCCGCATCGCCGTTTCTCCGTCTCGCCGCTTCCCCTGATGCACCTCTGCCTTTTCGAAGACGCCGCCGTTCGTCACCTCGAACCGCTCGTGCTCACCCGAGCGGCGGGCGACCTGCGACTCGGCATCCGCACGCTGTTCGAGATGCAGCGGGCTGCGTTCGCGCACACGGGCGTCGTGCTGCACACACGAGCCCTCGTGGCCGACGCGACGGCGGAGGCGCACCCGTACGCGCTCGTCAACGCGCTGCCGGACGACCACGCAGGAGTCCTCTTCGTCAACGCGCGCTACCGTCCGCAGCACGGCGCGCTGCTCGACCGACTCCGCGCCGCTGCCGACTCCAGCGAGCCTGCGCGCGCCTTCGTGCAAGACGACACGCTGATCGCGGCCTGGCTTCCCGATCCGAAGGCGGACCTGCTCGCTACCGATGCGTTTGGGCTGTCCAGCGTCGAAGGCGTCCAGCAGGAGGCGGTATCCAGTGCTCACCTCATAGACCGACTTTGGGATCTGCTCACGGACGTAGGCCATCGTGTCGAGTACGACTTCCACGCCCTCGGGCAGCAGGGCACGGCGGGGGCCTCGGTCCACGAGAGCGCCGTGCTCGTCAACGCCGACCACGTCTACCTCGCTCCTGGGGCTCAGGTGAAGGCCGGAGCCGTCGTGAGCGCGGAGAGCGGGCCGGTCTACCTCGGGCCAAACGCAACCATCGGGGAGAACAGCGTCGCGCGGGGCCCGCTCTACCTCGGGCGGCACGCGACGCTGAAGCCGCTCAGCCGCATCGCCGAGAGCGCGGTCGGGCCGTGGTCGAAAGTCGGGGGCGAGGTGAGCCAGAGCGTCGTCCACTCGTACTCGAACAAGGGCCACGACGGCTACCTCGGCAACGCGTATCTCGGGCGCTGGTGCAACGTCGGCGCAGACACCAACACGAGCAACCTGCGCAACGACTACGGCCCGGTGACGCTCTTCGATGCCGTCGCGCAGGCGTTCCTCCCGACCGGACAGCAGTTCCTCGGCCTCGTGATGGCCGATCACGCCAAGTGCGGCATCAACACGATGTTCAACACGGGCACCGTCGTCGGCGTGGCGTCGAACGTGTACGGCGGCGGCTTCGTCCCGCGCCTGGTGCCGAGCTTCGCGTGGGGCGGCTGGCAGGAACGCGGCTTCGTCCCTTACCGCATCGACAAAGCCCTGCAGGTCGCCGAGGCCGTCATGAAGCGGCGCGACACCGTCCTCACCGACGCCGAACGCACGCTCCTCACGACCATCGCGCAGATGGGTGTGTAGAGGCTACGCAGCCACAGCATCCACGCGCTCCGAGCGCCAGCGCATCGCCACGAGCATCTCGGCGACGAGAAACGCGAGCGCGAGCCAGAGGAACGTCTTCCACAGTTCGATGCCCGCGCGTTCGGTCTGGAGTTGCTCGGCGGCACGCAGGCCTGCACCGCCCGCCGCGTCGAGCAGGCGAACCGGGCGACCTGTCGCCTCGGCGAGTACGTCGCGGGCCTCTGAGGCGGCGAGGCGCGTCAAGTCCGACTCCCGCGCATCGAGGTTGGCAGCGACGCGTCGGAGCAGGGTGTCGCCCTGGCGCACGTCGTAGACACCGGGGGCGGGGACGGCCTCCGTCGGGACCTCCACGAGCAGGGCTCCCGGTAGCGCACGCTGGTCCGGGACCGTCTCGGCACCCACGTCTTCGGGCGCGACGAGGCGGACGGGCGTGCCTTCACGGACACCGCCGAGGCGGAGCGTCGCGGGCTCGCCCACGGTGAGCTGCATCGCCTCCGCGTCCTCATTCTGCGCGAGGTAGAACGCGGAGCGGTAGAGCAGCGGCACGAACAGCCCGCGCACAGCGAAGTCGCTCCACGCTGGGTCGGGTGCGACGGCGTAGACGAGCGCGGTGCCCTGGCCGTGGCGGACCTCCTGCAGGAACGGCCGACCACCCGGGAGCGCGATCAGCGTCTGCTCCGTGCCACCGCCCGGCGCATACGTCGCGGCGAGGAAGACGTCAGGCTGTTCGAGGCGGCGCTGGGCGTCGTCAGCGCTGAAAATTCCGTCGAAGAGCGGGTGCTCGGTGTCTACGCGGTCAAACGAGCCGATGGGCGGCCCTCCCTCCTGCCCTACCGTCCCCGCGAAGCGTCCGCCACCAAGTGCGCCGAGGAGCGTCGAGAGGTCGCCGGTATCGTCGCCGGGGAAGACGAGCAGGCCGCCGCCCGATTCGGCGTAGCGGGCGAGCGCCGCTGTCTCGCCACTGGAGAGCGACGCCGGGCCGACGAGCACCACGCCGTCGTAGGCGTCCAGGCTGGCTGCCGGAAGTGAGGTCTCCGGGATCGTCGTCACGTCGAACGCGGTGCGGCCGTCCGCGCTGTTCGATGCGGTGACGGTGAGTGCGAGCGCCACGAGGTCGGCGCGCTGGCCGTCGCCCTGGACGACGAGCAGGCGGCGCGTTGCCGGAACGTGGAGCGCGAAGTGCCGCACGTCGTCCGCCTCGAAGGCATCGGCTTCGATCTCCACGGTGCCTGCAAGCCAGCCGCGCGTCGGCGGCGTGGCGGTCAGCGGTACGGTCGTGGGAACGCCCGGTGGCAAGCTCGCTGCCGTCTCAGCCACGGCTTGACCGTCGAGGAGAACCCGCACGGCCACATCGTCGAGCGGCGCGTTCGAGTAGTTCACCAGCGTCGCCGAAAGGCGCACCGGCTGCCCGGCCTCCACGATGCGGCTCTCGACACGCGCGTCGGTCACGGCCACGTTCGCCGAGCGCCCTGCGCCGACCGGCAGTAGCGTCAGCGCGAGGTCATCGGGAATGCCGGCGCTCACTGAGTCGGCCAGCGTCGCCTGCTGCGCGTCCGTGACGACTACGATCTCACGGTTGAGGTTGACCGCGCTCTCCAGCAGACTCGCGGCCTGCGCGATGGCGTCCGTGAGCGTCCGCGCACCCGAGGCGGCTTCGAGCTGCGCGAGCACGTCCAGGGCGGGCTCGGCCGTCGAGAACGAGGCCGGTTGGACGGCGTCGGTCGGCGCGGTCGGGACGAGGACGAGTTCGTCGCCCGGCTCCAGGCTCTCGGCAAGCGCGGCGGCGAGGTCGCGGGCCTGCCCGAGGTAGTCGCCCTGCGCGTCGCGCTGCGTCATGGACAGGGAATTGTCCACCACGACCGCCATCGACGTGGGAACGCGCCCGCCGAACAGGCCCGCCCACGCCCCCTCGACGGCGGGCCGTGCGAAGGCGAGCACGAGGCACAGCACGGCCAGCGTCCGCAGCGCGAGCAGCAGCCATTGCTTGACACGCACCCGCCGCATCGTCGAGCGCTGCAGCTCCTTGACAAACGCGAGCGTCGAGAAGTCCACCTGCCGCGGCTTGCGGAAGTTGAAGAGGTGGATCAGCAGCGGGATCGCCGCCGCCGCGAGGCCGAGCAGGACGAAGGGGTTGAGAAAGGTCATGCGGCAGGAACGACGCAGCGACGGGTTTGGGTGCGTGGGAGTGGGAGGGTATGTGAGAGCAGCGATGAGGTTCGTGGGACAGGCCATCCTCAGACGCATAAACCCAGAAGCGGGAAGATCGAGCAAGAACGCTCGCCGTGTCTTGACGCTCCTCCGAAGTGCCAACACCTTGCACGGCAACACCGCTTCACTCGTAACACGGCCACACCCCGTTGGACTACGATCCCGTCAAAGACCGCCTCGGCGACCTCGCCGAGAAGAGCCCCATGCTCACAAAGGGCTTCTACCGCACGCTCGACCTCGTCTTCCTGCGGGCGTGGTACGTCCACCGTCGCCTGCGCGCGCTCATCGCCCGGCTACCGCAGGACCGCCCCCTCGACGTGCTCGATGCGGGGACGGGCTTCGGGCAGTACGCCTACTTCCTGCTCCGGGAGTTTCCCAACGTCCGCGTCCATGCCGTCGATATCAAGCAGGACTACCTCGACCGGACGGAGCGCTTCTTCGCGCAGACGCCCCACGCCGACCGCGTGACGTTTGGGTGGCGCGACCTCACCGCCCCGCAGCCGGAGACCGACGCGTACGACCTCATCCTGTCCGTAGACGTTATGGAGCACATTGAGGACGACCGCGGCGTCTTCCGCAACTTCCTCCAGATGCTCAGGCCCGGCGGCTACGTCCTCGTCAACACACCGAGCGACCTTGGCGGCTCGGGCATCACGGAGGAGGGCCAGGAGAGCTTCATCGGCGAGCACGTCCGCGACGGCTACAACGTCGGCGAGCTGTACGAGAAGCTCGACACAGCAGGGCTGACGCCGGTGCTGCACGAGTACACGTATGGGCGCTACGGCTCGGCGGCGTGGCGGCTGCTCGTGAAGTGGCCGATCCAGGCGCTCAATGCCTCGTGGCTGACCGCGCCGCTCGTGGGGGCGTACTACCTCGGCGCGCTCCCGGCGGGCCTCGCGCTCAACCGCGCCGACCTCCAGACGCCGAATGCGGAAGGGACGGGCCTGCTCGTTGTTGCGCAGAAGCCTCGCTCCTAGCCGAATGCTCTCGTGCGCCTCTTCTCCGCTCTGCTGCTCATCGCCCTTTCCGTTGCCACGGTTCACGCACAGTCCGGGGTGGGCAACGTGCGTGGGGTTGTGTTGGTCAAGGGTCCTGGTATTCTGGCTGATGAGTTGGCGGAGTTGGATGGGTCAACCTCAACGACAGTGGAAGTCGAGAGCACGGCACCGCAAGGCCACCCAGTCGTCACCCTGACGCCTCTCGCGACGCTACAGCAGGACGCGTTTGCCGACCCGCGCACAGTAGATGCCTCAGACGGGACCTACAACTTCGAAGGCACGCCGATGGGCCTCTATCGCCTGCGGATCGAAGCATCGGGGTTCGACGCCTGGGAGGCGGAGGTCTATGTCCTCTCCGACTCTGAGACAGTGGTGAACGTGCTGCTCCGGCGGGCGCGCCCCAGCGTGGAGTAGTGCTGCGATGTGAGCTTGGCGTGAGGTAGTCCGCGTCGAAAAGCGGTAAGCTGTAGCCGTCTCTGCACGTGCTCCTTCGCTATGCCCCCGCCCGCTTCCATTCTCATCGTCGAGGACGACCCGGACATCGCCGAGCTGCTGCGGATCCACCTCAGCGACCTCGGCTACGCCGTCACGCACCGCGCCGATGGCAACGCGGGGCTGGCTGCCGCACGCACAGGCCGCCACGCGCTCGTCCTCCTCGACCTGATGCTGCCCGGGCTCGACGGGA
The DNA here is from genome assembly GCA_039208155.1 of Bacteroidota bacterium. Lineage (GTDB taxonomy): Bacteria > Bacteroidota > Rhodothermia > Rhodothermales > Rubricoccaceae > JBCBEX01. The sequence goes on from JBCCRG010000050.1 coordinate 9,578, forward strand.
TGGAGGTCTGCAAGCGCATCCGACAGACCGATCCGCACCTGCCGATCCTGATGCTCACGGCCAAGTCCGAGGAGCTCGACAAGGTGCTCGGCCTCGAACTCGGCGCGGACGACTACCTCACGAAGCCGTTCAGCGTCCGCGAACTGATCGCGCGGGTGAAGGCGCTCTTCCGCCGCATCGAGGTCGACCAGCGCAGCGCGGATACGCCGAAGGCTGCCCCGACGCACCTCCGTTACGGCCCGCTCGCCATCGATCCGGTGAAGCGCCGCGCTACGCTCGACGGCGCCCTGCTCGAATTGACGGCAAAGGAGTGGGAGTTGCTGCTGCTCTTCGGCCAGAACCCGGGGCGCGTCTACGGTCGCCAGGAGTTGCTCGACCTCGTGTGGGGCTACCAGTACGACGGCTACAGCCATACCGTCAATTCGCACATCAACCGGCTGCGTGGCAAGATCGAGGCAGACCCCTCGAACCCGCAGTTCATCCGCACTCTGCGCGGGCTCGGGTACCGGTTCGCTGAGGCCGAGGAAGTGACCAGTGACCAGTGACCGGAACCACATTCTTGTCATGCTGAACTCGGTTCAGCATCTCGGCGGTGCTGCGGAACGCCGTGCTCATCCGAGATCCTGAATCTAGTTCAGGATGACACACAGGCGACATCCAAGCCATGCGCTCCTTCAACACCCGCCTCTCCCTCCTCTTCCTCGCGCTCGTGCTCGTGCTCACGGGGGCGCTCGGGGCCGTTGGGCTGCGGACCGCCGTAGCCGTTACCGAAGAGACGGAACAGCGCCTGAACCGCACACTCGCGGCCGACCTGGCCACGCAGTTCCAGCCCTATCTCCACGACGCCATCGACCACGCTGCCATTGAGGACAAGATCGCCTACCTCGTCGGCATCAACCCGCGCATCGACCTCTACCTGCTCGGCGGCGATGGGATGATCAAGGCCGGCTACGTCCACACCGACGCCGATGCATCGCCTACGATGCAGTTCGTGGAGACGGCTCCACTCGACGCGTTCATGGCTGGGGCCGCCGCGCCGATCCGCAACGCCGATCCGCTCGATCCCGACCGCCAGGTGCCATTCTCCGTCGCGCCGGTGTCGATCATGGGCGAGCAGGGGTGCTACCTCTACGTTGTACTCGGCGGGCAGCGCTACGAGTCGGTGGCGGGGCTCGTCGCCGAGAGCGGCATCGCGCGGGCGGCGCTGGGCGGCATCGGGCTGGTGCTGCTCGCGACGCTGCTCGTGGGCCTGCTCGCGTTCGCCTTCCTGACGCGCCCGCTCCGGCGCATGGAAGACACGGTCGCCGCCTTCGCCAGCGGCCACCTCGACCGCCGCCTCCGCACCGATGCGCCCGGCCTCACCCGGCGCACGGACGAGCTCGGCGCGCTCGCGCGGGCGTTCGACCAGCAGGCCGATACGCTCGTCGCCAACCTCGAAGAGCTCAGCCGCACCGACCAGCTTCGCCGAGACCTTGTGGCGAACATCTCGCACGACCTCCGGAGCCCGCTCGCGTCGGTGCAGGGCTACCTCGAAACGATCCGCCTCAAGCTGGACGGCGGGGACCGCGCCGCGCTGGAGCGCTACCTGGACACGGCGCTGCGCAACACGGCGCGCCTCAACCGCCTCGTGATGCAGCTCTTCGAGCTATCCAAGCTGGACGCGCAGCAGGTACAGCCAAACCCTGAGCCGTTCGCCATGACCGACCTCGTGCAGGACGTGGCGATGCAGGTCGCGCCTCGCGCCGAGGCGGCGGGCATCACCCTCGAAACCGACCTCCCCGACGCCGCACCGATGACACACGCGGACATCGGACTGGTCGAGCGTGCGCTCGTCAACCTACTCGACAACGCGCTCCAGCACACGCCTATGGGTGGGACCGTCCGGCTCGTCGCCGAGACGGAGGCCGACGGCGTGCGCGTACGCGTCTCGGACACCGGCGCAGGCATCCCCGCCGCCGACCTGCCGCACATCTTCGAGCGGTTCTACCGCGCCGAGAAGGCCCGCACCAACGGCGGCGACCTCTCGAAAACGGGGGCCGGGCTGGGCCTCGCCATCACGAAGAAGCTGGTCGAACTGCACGGCGGCACCCTCTCCGTGCAGAGCGCCGTCAACCGGGGCACGACGTTCAGCTTCCTGCTTCCGGCGTGGCGGAAGGAGCAGTTGGCTGTGGGCTGAGGAGTGGTAGGCGTTCGGGGGCCAAAAGCCGACGACGAACAGCCACATACTATCGTCCCGTGACGTGGCTGTGAGATTGGGGGGCTAGCCTGGGGGCGTTCCATTCACGCTCAACCAACCCCGGTTCCCATGTTTCGTCCTTTCCTCCGCGTCGCCCTCGTGGCTGCCCTCGCCGTCGGCATCGCCGCGTGCGACTCTTCCGACAGCGATGGCCCCGTGACGGGTACCCTCAGCCTCGCCTTCTCGGGCCTCGAACCGCTGGACAACGGCTTTCACTACGAAGGCTGGGTCATGATCGACGGCGCTCCCGTCTCGACCGGCAAGTTCAACGTGTCTGACAGCGGCAGCCTCGTCACGCTTCAGGGTGCGGCGATTGCCAACGGCGCGTTCTCTGTGGACCGCCTCGACGCCGCCGCAGCGTTCGTGCTCACCATCGAACCGGCGGGCGACACCGACGCCATTCCGGCAGCGACCAAGCTCATCGGCGGCGACTTCGGCGGCGCGTCTGCGGCGCTCTCGACAGCGCACCCTGCCACGCTCGGCTCCGACTTCGCGAGCGCGGCAGGGCAGTACATCATCGCCACGCCGACGAGTGCTGCGATGGACGATGAGGCCAGCGGCATCTGGTTCCTCGACGCGTCCTCGGGCATGCCGATGGCAGGCCTCGACCTCCCGACGCTTCCCGAAGGCTGGGCCTACGAAGGCTGGGTGGTGCTCAACGACAGCCCGCTCTCGACCGGCACGTTCCTCGACGCCGCGATGGC
>JBCCRG010000051.1:0-12476 GCA_039208155.1 Bacteroidota bacterium
GCGACGCCGTCGGAGGCCGAGGCACTCGCGGCCTACGCGACACCCGGCACGCCAGGGCAGGTAGACACGGCTTCGCTCCGCACGGCACTCGACGATCTCGCGGCGCGGTTCGCGTAGGCGAGCTCGCTCGACCTGGTCGTTGGGACCAAAAGAATGGGGCCGCAGCTTCTCCCCCAAGAGCTGCGGCCCCAAGCGCACCGGCAAACGCCGATGGTCGCAGGGTGGTGTCGGGTGTGTTGTCCGACGCCTGCAACATAGTCGGCAAATCCTTAGGAATCCAAGGGGAAATACGATCCCGTCTCATTCGTTTAGTGCAAGGCGGGGGAGAGTGTAAATAAAAAGCGCTTCCTTCTCGGTTTTGGCTCAGGACAGAGACACAGGACCTGCTCACTCTTCACGCTCCCTTCGCCAAACAAAAAGAGCGAGGAGTATGACAGGCGGATGACACCTCGCTATCGGAGCTTGGCGCTATCGACCTTCTCCGCTAGACTACCCCTGCCGACCATGGCCGTCACGCCCCACGATCTCCGCCGCCTGAGCGGCCCCTTTCCCGCCAATGACATCGAGTGGAAGCCAGGCGCGACGACCCGCGACCGTAAGAAGGGCCTCGCGATGGCCTACCTCACCAGCCGCGCCATCCAGGACCGACTCGACGACGTATGCGGGCCCGGCAACTGGCGCAACGCCTTCGAGCAGGGGCCCGGCGGGGGCGTCCTCTGCGGCCTCGCGGTCCTCGTTGCGCGCGAGGACGGCACGACCGAGTGGGTAACCAAGTGGGATGGGGCCGAAAACACCGAATTCGAGTCGGTGAAGGGCGGCCTGTCGAGCGCGCTCAAGCGGGCCGCCGTCCAGTGGGGTATCGGACGGTACCTCTACTCGATGCCCGCCCTGTGGGTGCCGCTCGACGAGCGCGGGCGCTTTGCCGAGAAGCCGCGCATCCCTGCCAAGTTCTTGCCTGCGCGGGGCTCATCGTCTGCGCGCGACTCGCCGGAGGCGGGACACAGCCCGGTACGTCCTGCGCCGAGTGGGCCACCGGAAGCGACACGCTCGGGCAACGCACCCCCGCCGCGCACATCGAACACGCGCGTCATTCGCAAAGCCGGCAACGGGGAGTCCACGCGCGCTGATCGCAACGGGGCAGCCCGAGGTCGGCGCTGACGCCAGGCAGTCGAGTAGAGCGAGAGGAACTCTGAGGCGGCATTGCGTTTGACGGGATTGGCCGCAGCGCCCTACCTTGCTGCCCCCTTCCTCCCACCACCACCCCCGTGCGCCAACTTCGTCTCCCGTTGTGGTGCGTCCTTTTGCTGGGCCTGAGCATTCTCGGGCACGAGGCGCGCGCGCAGTGGATCCCGGTGGCTCCTGCTGAACGGGTGAGCGCATCCCAAGAAGCCAACCTGTTCTTCGACTGGGGGGGCCTCCAGCCGCTTGCTGGCATCGAGGTGGACGTCCCACTCGGGTGGAGCGTGACCGCCGCATGGGCTACGAGTCGCGATGGCGTACAGACGCCGCTTGCGACCACCGGCAGCGGCGACCCAGACCGGGTGCGGCTCGTGGCGCGTCAGGCACTTCGAGGAAAACACCGCCTGGTCGTGCAGTTTGAAGTCGGGGCGCAGCGTGGGCCCGAGCAACTCGGAGCCACGCCGCTCGTGCGGGAAGGCGAGCGAGTCCGCGCGTTGCCTCAGGAGCGGTTTGCCTGGCAGCCGTACGTCATTGAGACGAGCCGCCGCAACGTGGCGCTGCGACCAGTCCGCCAGCGCGCCCCGCTTGCGCTCCGCCGCGATGCTCTTCCGGCGCTCGACGCCCGCGCGCCGTTCACGATCGAGTGGTGGATGCGCACGGTCGGCGTGGATGAAGTAGTCCTCTCGACCTGGAACGGCGAGGATGGCACCCCCTATCCGCTCGAACTGACCGTTGCGCCCGACGGACATCTTCTGTTTTACCGTGGCGAGCAGACGCGGCACCACGCCATGCGCACCGCGGCTCCCATCGCCGACGGGCAGTGGCACCATGTCGCGTTCGTGCACGACCCGGCGGCGGGCTGGTCGCGCCTCCTGCTCAACGGCCTGGCGACGGACTCACTGCGCACGGCGACCCAGACCGACAACAACCAGCCCCTCGTGCTCGGACAGCGCTTGCTCGGCGAGGACGCCTCTGTGGGCGCAGCGGGCTACTCAGGGCTCGTGGACGAGATGCGGATCTGGCCGCGCGCCCAGACAGCGACCCAGATCCAACGCACGATGCGGCGCCAGCTTGTTGAACCACCGCGAGGCGTGGTGCGACTCGGGTTCGACGACGCGCCAGGGAGCCTGCTCGCGCGCGACCTCGCCGCGTGGCCAACGGAGCGCGCCGACCTTGCGTTCTCCTTTCCCATCGAAGCCCTCGACGCACAGGCCGAGGATGGCTTCGTGCAGCTCTCGTGGGAGACGCAGGACCGTGAGAACGAGGCGTTCGTCGTGGAGCGGTCGCTGGACGGCGAGACGTTCCAAGCCGTGACGCGCCTTGAGCTCGACGACCGGATCGCGGAGGCCGCCAACGGCGCGATGCGGTTTGGTTACACCGACCTTCCGCCCGCGAGCCAAGTCGTCTACTACCGCGTGCGTCAGGTCTTCGGCGAGGGCCCCGACCGGATCTCCGGGGCCGTCAAGCTCGGCCTCGGCGACCCCGATGCGGCGCTACCGCTCACGCTTGTGAACTCGCCGAACCCCTTCCCGGACCGCACGCTGGTTCGGTTCGAGGTCCCTGAGGCACAGCGCGCGGAGCTGTCGGTGTGGGACGTGTCGGGCCACCAGGTCGCCCTACTGCTCGACCGGGAGGTTGCCCCCGGCAGCCATGAGATCGAGTTCGACGCGCGCGATCTGCCGAGCGGGGTCTACTTCGTGCGCCTCTCGACTGCCGAGACGAGCATCACGCACAAGATGACGCTGGCGCGGTAGACCGAATCAGTCACTTGGAGGCGAAGGATGACCTCCGGAGGCGGAGGGTTGCGCGAAAGCAGGCAGCGGCGCTAGGATGCCGTGCCTGTTCTTCCCACCCCTGATCCAGTCCCGATGCGTTCTCCGATGCTGCGTGCCCTCTTCGCGGTGCTCCTGCTTGCCGCCCTACCGACTGTCGCCCTACCGACCGCAGCAGCACAAAGCCTCGACGACGCGATGGCGCGGCTGCGGCTCCTCGCACCGCCCCTCGATGGGATGATGGCTGCCGCCGACGGATGCTCGGCCGCAACCGGTGACGGCGTATGGAGCGCGCTGGCGTTGATCGAGTCTGAGGAGCGGCGGCAGCGTGCCCTCTCCGGCACCGCGCGCGCCAGCTTCGCCAGCGACGCCACCGAGAACCGATCGCTCTACCGCCTCGCCGTCGGCGTGAGCCTCGACCGGGGCAGCTACCCCGGCGAGATCAACCTGAGCGCGGCGACGGACGTCACGTTGCAGGACGGGACTGCCCGCGAAAATGTCTCGTCGCTCACCCTCTCCTACGACCACCATCTCTCACCCAGCTTCGAAACGTATGCCTTCGTCAAGCGCGACACCGACAACTTTCTCGGGATCGACCAGCGCTACGAGATTGGCGGAGGGCTGATCGGGCAGACGTACACGTGGGATACGCGGCGGCGGACGGCACTGCGCAAGCGACTCGGTAACCTGCCTGCCTACGTCACCGCCGAGGGCGACAGCGCGCGCGCCGCCGCCGCCGAGGCGCTCGCCAACACGGACTGGTTCCGCTGCCTCGCCGCCGCCCACGCCGACTCGACCACGCAGGGCGCGCTCCTGGCAGGCGTCCTGGCCGACCTCGATGCCATGCGATCCTACGCGACGTTCGCCGAGCGCGCGATCCGCAAGCGCCACACGATTCTGCGGCTTGGCCTCCTCGCCGGACCGTTCTTCGAGTTCGAGCAGGCCACTGTCACCGCCGATCGCGTGTTCGGCACCGACACGACGAGCGTCGCTGTGGAGCTCGCTGGGCAGACCTTCGCGCGCTTCGAGATCCGTCCCACGTTCACCATCCGCGACTCGTTCGAACGGGTCCGCTTCGACCTCCGGCCCTTCTTCAAATTCCCGCTCTACGACTTCGACGGATGCGGCTCGGGCGACGGTGCGTGCGACTTCCGCATCGATGCAACCGCGCGCCTCACCTTCCGGCTGACCGACATCGGGTCGAACGGCGCGGTGAGCATTGCGCCGGTTTACACGCTCGCCTACGACAACGACCCGCCGACGCTGCCTGCGAGCGTGATTCAGGACGCCTCGGCCGAAGGCGCGCGGTTCGTGGATCCATCGATGCCGAAGACGCACCATATCTTCCGCTTCGCACTCGTGGTCGGCTTCGACTGAAGGCGCACGTGATGTGCGCTGGAGGGTGAACCTCTTGGAAGACGGCTCGTAGACGGGCCGACGCGTCCCTCTCTCGTTCGTGCCGCCCGCCGACGGCCCCGCATGGCTGCCCCCGACCCCTTCGACGACGTAGACGTTTCGGCGGACGCCGGCACCGAGTCCCAGGCCGCGGAGCCTGAGGCTTCGCTTGCGCAGCGCCTCCGAGCAGCCCGCCGCGCCCGCGCCAACGAGAAGATCCTCCAGGAGAAGACGCTCGCCGAGCGCGCCTCCGACCGGCTCCAGGAGTCGCAGGCCAACGCGTATGGCTTTCTCGACCAGGCGGGCGCGTTCTTCGCCTTCGGGGCGCACTTCTTCGCGCGGTTCTGGCGGCGGCCCTTCGAGTGGAAGGAGCTGCTGAAGCAGATGGACGAGGTTGGCTCGAAGAGCTTCCTACTCACCGGCGTGACCGGCTTCGCCATCGGGATCGTGCTCTCGATGCAGAGTCGCGGCACGATGGCCCGCTTCGGCGCGGAGATGTTCCTGCCGAGCATGCTCGCCCTCTCCGTCGTCAAGGAGATAGGGCCGGTGCTGACCTCGCTCGTGCTCGCCGGGCGGCTCGGGGCGGGCATCGGGGCCGAGATCGGCTCGATGAAGGTGAGCGAGCAGATCGACGCGCTGGAGGTGGCGGCGCTCAAGCCCTACCACTACCTCGTGGTGACGCGCGTGCTCGCCTGCATCATCATGTTCCCGATCATGACCGCGATGACGGACCTGCTCGCGCTCATCGGCGGCTTCATCGAGAACAGCTTCGCCACGGGCATGGACTACCGCATCTTCATCGACGAGGCGTTCTCGAGCCTGCGCTTTGTCGACATCGTCGTGGATACGATGAAGACGAGCGTGTTCGGCTTCCTCGTCGGCATCACGTCGTGCTTCCTCGGCTATACCGTGCGCGGGGGCACGCGGGAGGTCGGCCAGGCTGCGATGCGCGCCGTCGTCGTCTCGTCGCTCCTCATCATCCTCGCCGACGTCGTCATCGTGCGCATCTCGCTGATGCTCTTCGGCGACGTGAGCGAAGCCGCCTAGGGGAGGGGAGAAGTCAGAAGGATGAAGTGAGAAGGTGGAGTCGATACAAGATTTCTCGCTCACCTCAGACTTTCATGCTCGTCTCCATTTCAACCTTCTCACCTCCAACCTCCCACTTCGACCGTGCTTGCTAAGGTCAAAGAGACGGATCAAGCCCCGGTGACGGGGGGCTCGCCGCCGCCGCCGGCCCATGTCATCGTGGCGATGCGGGACGTGCACAAGGCGTTCGGCCCGAAGCAGGTGCTCCGCGGCGTGAGCGTGGAATTAGAACGGGGCACCTCAGGCGTGATCCTCGGCGGGTCGGGGACGGGCAAGAGCGTGCTCACCAAGCACATCGTCGGGCTGCTGAACCCCGACGCGGGCGAGGTGTGGGTGAAGGGCGAGCGCGTGGACCTGCTCGACGGCGACGCCCTCGACCGCAAGCGCCTCGCCATCGGCTACCTCTTCCAGGGCGGCGCGCTCTTCGACTCGATGACGGTCTACGAGAACATGCGCTTTTTCCTCGACCGCCACACGAAGATGTCGAAGGGCGAGAAGGACGACCGCATCGAGGAGTTGCTCACGGCGGTGAAGCTGCCCGAGAAGGGGCCGCAATACCCGGCGGAGCTCTCGGGCGGCCAGAAGAAGCGCATCGGGCTGGCGCGGGCGCTCATCCTCAAGCCTGAAATCATTCTCTACGACGAGCCCACGACCGGCCTCGACCCGGTGAGCGTCCGCGTCGTGAGCGAGCTCATCGTCGAGCTGCGCGACACGCTCGGCATCTCGTCGCTGGCGATCACGCACGACCTACTGGCGGCGAGTATCATTACCGACCGTGCGCATTTCCTCTACGACGGCCAGATCGCCGAGAGCGGGACCCTCGACGAACTGAAGGATTCGGCGCACCCTGCCCTCCGCGAGTTCTTCGGCAACGAGTTCTGACAAGGATGAACGGAGAAGGCAGAAGGCAAGAAACAGACGCTTCTCGGAATGACGAGCCCGAATCAACGCCTGGCGTAGCCCTCCTTTTTTCCTTCCTCCTTTTGCATTTTCCCTCTACTTCCTCATGTCTCGACAGGCTCGGCTCGGACTGCTCATGATCGCGGGGATCGCCGCGTTCATCGTCGGTCTGTTCATCATCGCCAACCGGACGTTCCTCTTCTCGGACACCTACCGCGTGCAGGCTCAGTTCGACCGCGTGGCAGGCCTCCTGGGCGGCGGCCAGGTGTTCTACCAGGGCATCAACGTCGGGCGCGTGGAGCGTGTGGCGCTGCCTGCACGGCCCGGCGGGCTGATCACGGTCTACATGGCGATCCGCGAGGACGCGCAGCACCTCATCCGCGAGGACTCGCGCGCGCTTATCCAGACCGACGGCCTTGTCGGCAGCGTCATCGTCTCGATCACGGCGGGGACGGAGCTCGCGCCCCCAGTGGCGGAGGGCGGCCAGATCGAGGGCGTCAACCCGCTCGACTTGAGCGAGGTGTCCGACCGCCTTTTCGACTCGGTGTCCCGCTTTGACTCGGTGACGGTCACGCTCACGAGCATCATGCAGGACATTCAGCAGGGCGAGGGCACCCTTGGGCGCTTCATCTATGACGATGCACTCTACGATGGCCTCGTGGCGACGGCCCAGGAGACACGCGTCTCACTTCGTGGGATCACGGCCCAGACCGACACGCTCGTCAGCATCGCTGCCGATGCCTCGGCCAACATCGAGTCCATCATCAGCAAAGTCAACGAGGGCGACGGCACCATCGCGCGCTTTATCAACGACCCCACGGTCTACGAGAACGTGGAGGACGCGACAGCCCGCCTCGGGGCTATCACCAACGACCTCGCCATCGTCCTCGACCGCTCGGAGGACGCCGCCAACTGGGGCACGCTCGCTATGTTCAGGCTCGCCGAGAACATGGAGGCACTGAAGCACAACTTCCTCTTCAAGCGCTACTACGAGGAGCGAGGCTACCTCGAAAAAGCACCGTTTGAGATCCGGGAGCGGGCGCTGGAGGAGACCTACCAGAGCCTCGAAGAACGCGCCCGCGAGCTCTACCGCTTGGAGCAGCAAGTCGAAGCGCTGCGGCAGGAGCTCGAAGCCCAACGCGATGCAGACCCGGTATCCGCTGAAGCGTCCGTGCCCGATTCGTCTGTGCCCGCCAGTACGACTTCTATCGCTCCAGCCGAGCCCCCCGCCGAGCCGACGTCGGGCGAGGGGGACGCGGACAGCCAGTAGCCCTCGGCCGGCAGCTACCGCTCTACTTGTACCGGTAGACGATGCGGCCCTTCGTCAGGTCATAGGGCGACATCTCAACCTTGACGCGGTCGCCGGGGAGGATGCGGATAAAGAACTTGCGCATCTTGCCGGAGAGGAGGCCGAGGATCTCGTGGCCGTTCTCCAGCTCCACGCGGAACTGCGCGTTGGGGAGCGCCTCGGTGACGACGCCTTCTTGCTCGATCGGTTTTTGCTTGGGCATACACTGAACAGGTAGGTGGACAGGGGCACGTCACGCCTCCGGGAGGCGGACGCAAAAGAGAGCGCATGGCTACGCTCGTGTGCGTCCGAAGGTCCGCGTGTACCTTCCGCGCCGACGAGCCAACGCCCTCTCCGTGCCGATGCCTGCGCTTCTTCGATGCCGCTTCGCCCTAGTGCTCGCGCTGGGACTCTTCGCGTTCGCCTGCGACCAGAGCGATCCCGAGCCCAACTCCGATCCGGCGCCCGTTTTGCCCGCCTTCGTGAGCGAACTCATGCTCATGCCCGATCCCTTCGGCGTGGCTCCGCTCACCGCACGCGTCGACGCGGTCACGACCGAGCCCACGTCCGTTGAGGTCGTAGTCGCGGGCCAGGGAAGCGACGGGATCGAGATGCGCCGACGCTTCGAGGCCGTCGCGACGGCGCACACGGTGCCCGTGCTGGGGCTCTACCCCGGCACTGACAACACGGTCACGCTGCGCTTCTTCGACGCGGACGGCACATTGCTGGGCTCCGTCGCGGAGACCTTCCCAACGGGGCCACTAGCCGACGACTTCCCAGCCGTTGAGATCGACGTAGCGCCAACGATGCAGGCGAAGCCCGGCGTCAACCTCGTGAGCTACTTCGGGCACCGCAGCACGATCACGCCGCAGCGCGCATTCGCTTTCGACGCGGTCGGTGACATCCGCTGGGCGCTCGACTTCACAGGCGACCCCATCCTCGGCAGCCTGTTCTACGACAACGGGGTCGAGCGCCTCGCCAACGGCAACCTCTACTTCGCCGACCGCACCACGAGCCGCATCTACGAGGTCACGATGCTCGGCCAGGTCGTCAACACGTGGGACATGCCAGGCTACACGTTCCACCACCAAGTCCTCGAAAAGCCGAACGGCAACTTCCTCGCGACCGTCAACAAGATCGGGCTGGCGACGGTCGAGGACCACGTCATCGAGATCGACCGGGCAAGCGGGGCCATCGTGAACGTGTGGGACCTCAACGCCGCGCTCGACAACCAGCGCCGCGCCTGGCCAACCGACCTCGCGGACCTCGACATCGACTGGTTCCACGCCAACGCCGTCGAGTATGACGCGGCGACGGACGCAATCATTGTCTCCGGGCGAACGCAGGGAGTGGTGAAGCTGACGACGAGCAACGAGGTCGTCTGGATGCTGGCACCTCATCGCGATTGGGGCACCGCTGGCGACGGCACGGACCTCACGACACGCCTCCTCCAGCCGCTCGATGCCGCCAGTGCCCCGATCACAGAGGCCGCTGTGCTCGACGGCAGCGCCAACCACCCCGACTTCGAGTGGGCATGGTACCAGCACGCCCCGACGCTCATGCCCGACGGCCGCCTGCTCGTCTTCGACAACGGCGACACGCGCAACTACGTCCCCAACGGTAGCGGACCACTCTACAGCCGCGCCGTCGCCTACCGCATCGACGACGTGGCGCGGACGATTCAGCAGACGTGGCAGTACGGCAAGGAGCGCGGGGCGGCAACCTACTCCCGCATCGTCTCCGATGTGGACGTCCACGCCGAGACGGGTACGGTCCTCTTTACGCCGGGGGCCGCCGCGGGCAGCGCGCCGCACGGCAAAATCGTCGAGGTGGACCCCAGCACGCAGACCGTCGTGTTCGAGGCGACCGTGACGCCGCCGACGGCGCCATTCGGCATCACCTTCCACCGCGTCGAACGGCTCTCGCTCTATCCGGAATAGCGGAACGAGCCTCACAAACAGCGAGCGCGCCCATCCGGAGAAGACAGGCGCGCTCGTGGTGTGCGGAGACTGCTAGGATCAGACCAATCGGCCTGGTTGCAGACCTGAGCCCCAGCTACTCGGCGGCGACGATGGCGAAGTCGAGCGCGCGGGCCTCGCGAGCAGGCAACGCCTCGACGTAGTCGCGGAGCAGCGTCACCGTCGCCTGACGGACACGCGGATCGGTCTCGAAACGGGCGCGCTCCGCTAGGCCCTCCATGCCCACCGGGCTGCCGATAGCCGCGAGGGCAACGGCAGCGGCGCGGCGGTGACGTACGTCTTCGTCGGTCGAGTAGACGTCAACGAGCGCATCTACGGCGGCGGTAAGGTCCACCGTCGGATACTGCTCGGCGACGAGCAGCGCAAGGTCGAGCGCGTTGCCGCGCTGGATCGGGTCTGCGAGGAGCGTGGCGAGCTGCTGGCCGAGCCGTTCGGTATGAGCGGGCGTTGCTGGCTGCGCGAAGGCAGGCGTCGCAAGAGCGAGCAGGAGAAGCAGGGAAAGAAGTCGCATGCGTGGTGTCAGGTCGGGCGTGTACGATGGGAAAACCGCCGGGCCGACACGAGGTCGGGCGTTGGCGGGTAGGGGCTCGTATCGGGACCTGACTTGAGCTGTTTCACCGTCGAAAACGCCGAAAACGCTTCCAGAACGCCGATTCTCCAGAACACGCCGAATCACTCTGCCGCGATGCGGCAAGGAAAGCGCTGCCAATGGAACCGGAACCGCTTCGCTCCGAAATGGATGGACATCCGGTGAATTGGCCTGCATTGCGCAGGTATTCGGCGGGGCAGGTTCGCCCTCGTCAGGCGTTCATCGAGACCGTCGATGCTGGAGCGTTGGCCACACCGTTGCGGTGCAGGTAGAGCGTCTGCGTTGGGTAGGCAAAGTCGATACCCTCCTCCTCAAACTTGCGCACGATAGCGAGGTTGATCGCCTGCTGGCGGTCCATGTAGATCGCGAAGTCGGGGTCGGTGACGAAGTAGACCACCTCGAAGTCGAGCGAGGACGCGCCGAACTGCTTGAAGTGGGCGCGGTCAAAGCGCACGTTCGGCTCGGCCTCCGCGATGGCGCGCACCCAGGTGGGGATCGCTTCGAGCTGCGCGGCCGTGGTCTGGTAGGTCACGCCGAAGCCGAACACAATGCGGCGCTCCTCCATCCGCTTGAAGTTGCGGACGCGGCTCTTGACGAGGTCGCTGTTCGAGAAGATGAGTTGCTCGCCGGAGAGGCTGCGCAGGCGCGTGGTCTTCAGACCGACTTTCTCCACCGACCCGAGAAACTCGCCCACGTTGAGGAAGTCACCGACGACGAAGGGCTTGTCGAGCACGATGGAGAGCGCGGCGAAGAGGTCGCCGAGGATGTTCTGCGCCGCGAGCGCCACCGCAATGCCGCCAATCCCGAGCGAGGCCACGAGTGCCGTCACCTCGACGCCCAGGTTCGAGAGGATGAGGAGCAACGCCAGCGTGTACACGACGAGCCGTCCCACGAAGCCGACGGCCTGCATCGTCGTGACAGCTGCCGGGTTGCCTTCGAGGTTGCGCTCGCGGTACTTCCGCAGGTAGAGCGCGAACACGCGATTGAACCACCTCACCCCTTGCACCACGAGCAGAATCACCGCGATCTGGTTGGCATGCCGCTCCAGCCACGGCACGATGTCGAGGATCTGCGTCGCGATCCAGATACCGACTGCGATGAGAAAAACCGTGTGGGTGCCGCGTAGGAGAGCCACGAGGTAATCGTCGAACTCGTTCGCGCTGCGCTCGGCGCGCTTGCCGAAGCGGCGGATCAGGAAGGCGTTGGCGAGCCGCAGCACGGCCACGACGCCCGCCACGATGGCGAAGAAGACGCCCCACGTCCCGAGCGACGTGTCGAAGAGCTGCGGCTGGAGGAGCGTTTCGTCAAGCGTTTCGAGCATGAGGGGCAAGACTAGGACGAGAGGACATTGTCAGAGAAGCGGGCGCGTACGTTCGAGTTTCCCGGGAGGAGCGCAGGTCCGCGTATTTTTCCATCATCTTGAAGCCGCTGCCCCACGAGATCTGTGTCTGAGCCGTCTACTTCCGGGTCGCTCGCGCCCCGCACCGCCCGCGTCACCCGCACGACCGCCGAGACCTCCGTCGAGGTCACGCTCGCACTTGACGCGCCTGTGTCCGGCGGGGGCGCCCCGGCCTACGACAACACGACCGGCGTCGGCTTTCTCGACCACATGCTCGACCTCTTTGCGCGGCACGGGCGCTTCGGCCTCACCGTGCGGTGCGAGGGCGACCTCCACGTGGACGATCACCACACCGTCGAGGACGTAGGCATCGCGCTAGGGCAGGCGTTCGCGCAGGCGCTCGGCGACAAGGCCTACGTCGCGCGCTACGGCCACGCGTACGTCCCGATGGACGAGGCGCTCGCTCGCGCCGTCGTGGACCTCTCGGGACGCTTCTATCTCGTCTTCGATGCCGCCTTCGACCGGGAGCGCGTCGGCGACCTTTCGACCGAGATGGTCCGGCACTTCTGGTATAGCTTCGCCGAGCAGGTGCGCTGCAACCTGCACCTCGCGGTGCTCTACGGCGCGAACGACCACCACCGCATCGAGGCCCTCTTCAAGGCGGCAGCGCGCGCGCTACGCACGGCCGTCGCCCGCGACCCGGACGGAGATCGGCTGCCGAGCACGAAGGAGGCGCTGTAGGAGGTGTACCCGCCCAGCGCCTCCTCTGACCTGGCTGCTACTCGCCCGGAGTGAGAATGTGGGTACGCTAGTGTGCCACCGACTGCCTGATGCAGAGCACATATTGGACTACGGAGCCTGTCAATAGCACTGTAAGCGTCAGTCCTGAGGTGAAGATAGGTAAGCCAATCCGCCCATCTTCTGCGCCCAGAAGTATGGCAAAGCCCAC
>JBCCRG010000052.1:0-12475 GCA_039208155.1 Bacteroidota bacterium
GCCGCGTCGGGCACGACGGTGTCGAGCACGCGCGCCGTGGAGAGCACGCCCGGCATCCCGGCTCCCGGGTGTGTCCCGCCGCCGACGAGGAAAAGCCCCTCCACGTCCTCCGACTTGTTGTGCGGGCGGAAGTAGGCGCTCTGGAGCAGCGTCGGCTCGAAGGAGAACGCCGCGCCTTTGTACGAGAGGTAGTCGTCGCGGAAGCCCTGCGGGTCGAGCGTGATGCTGGCCGTGAGGTGATCGCTCAGGCCCGGCATGACGCTCGACTCGAGGTAGTCCTGCACGGCCTGCCGGTAGCGCTCGACGTGCGCGCCCCAGTCGGTGCCGCTCTCCAGGTGCGGGACGGGCGAGAGGACGTAGTAGCAGTCGTGCCCGGCTGGGGCCATCGTGGGGTCGGTGGCGGAGGGCCGGTGGAGGTAGAGCGAGAAGTCCTTCGCGAGGTACTTGTGGTTGAAGATGTCGTCGAGCAGCTCGCGGTAGCGGGGCCCGAGGAGGATCGTGTGGTGGGCGATGTCCTCGTACTTCTTGTCCGTGCCGAAGTACCACACGAAGAGGCTCATCGAGAAGCGGGCCTTCTCGACGCGCTCGTCGGTCCAGCGCTTGCGGTGCTCGGGGCGGATGAGGTGGCGGTAGGTCCACCCCGCGTCCGCGTTCGAGACGACGATGTCGGCCGCGATATGCTCGCCGCCCTCCAGCTTGACCCCTGTCGCGCGCCCGTTCTGCACCGTGATCTCCTCGACCGTCTCGCCGAAGCGGAAGCGCCCGTCGAGGCGCTCGATCACGTTGGCAAGGCCACGCACGACGGCGCCCGTGCCGCCCATCGCGTACCACACGCCCCACTTGCGCTCCAGGAACGCGATCAGCGTGTAGATCGAGGTCGTCGCGAACGGGTTGCCGCCCACGAGCAGCGGGTGGAAGCTGAAGACCTGCCGCAACTGCTCGTCCTTGATGAAGCGCGAGACGAACTGGTAGACCGTCTCGTGGCTGCGTAGCGCCATCATCGCCGGGACGATCTTCGCCATGTCGGACACCTTCGTGAAGGGCACGTGGCCCAACTCGGTGAACCCGACCTCGAAGATGCGCTCGCTCTTCTCCAGGAAGCGCTCGTAGCCCCGCACGTCAGCGGGGTTGAAGCGCGCGATCTCGCGCCGCATCTCATCGGCGTCGCCGTTGTAGTTGAAGACGCGGCCGTCCTCAAACCGGATGCGGTAGAAGGGGTCGATCTCCACGAACTCGACGTCGTCCTCGCGGCGCATCCCGGCGAGGCTCCACAGCTCGTCGAAGAGGAACGGCGCCGTGATGAGCGTGGGGCCCGCGTCGAAGGTGTAGCCCTGCTCCTTGAAGACGCGCGCCCGCCCGCCGGGCTGGTCGAGGCGATCCACGATGGTGACGCGGTAACCACGCGCGCGCAGCCGGATGGCGGCAGCAAGCCCTCCGAAGCCCGCACCGATGACGACGGCGTGCGGCGACTCGGGCGTGATCGGCAGAGGCGCGGTGGCAGTGTTGAGGTGTGCGTCGGCGCGGTGCGCCATGCGGGTGAGCCAGCTCATAGCAGGAGCGACAGGAGAAAGGCGACAGGAGAGGTGCGGGCGAAGGTACGGCACCCCTTCCAGTCCGTTCCGAGCCACCCCACACGAACGTCCAAAACGTTCATGCGAGTGCGCGCGTAGTAACTCTGCGCAGCGGTTTTCGTAGACCGCACCGAGTCCCAGTTCACTGACCTCCCCACCTATGTCTGTCACCACGACCTCTGACGAAGCCCGCTCTTGGGGCATGATCGCGCACCTCTCCGCGCTGCTCGGCGTGTTCTCCGGCATCGGCTTCTTCGTCGGGCCGCTCGTCGTCTACCTCGTCAAGCGCGACGCCCACCCGTTCATCGAGGAGAACGCCCGCGAGGCGCTCAACTTCCAGATCACGTCGCTGATCGCGATCGCCATCGCGACGGTGCTCGCGATCACCATCATCGGCCTCGTGGTCGCCATCCCGGCGTTCTTCGTGATCGGCCTCTCGATGGTCGTCCTGCCCATCATCGCCGGCCTGCGCGCCCGCGACGGCGAGACCTACCGCTACCCGTTCACGCTGCGGCTGATCTAGCCGAACCGAGCGAGTGGCGCGTCGTTCATGCGGGGCATTCTACCCAGACTCCCATGAGCGACGCGCTTCTCGGCCGCATCCATACCGATCCCAACGTGATGGTGGGCAAGCCGGTCATCCGTGGCACTCGGCTCACCGTCGACTTTGTGATCGGCCTTCTTGCACACGGGGCCTTCGTTGAGGATATGCTCGATGAGTATGGCGGGTTGGAGCGTGAGGACATCCAGGCTTGCCTGCAGTTCGCTCAGCGCGCGCTTCCAGCCTAGGCGAGTGCGGCGCCTTGGACCTGTAGATCCTGAAGCACTGACACCGTCTACGTAGGACTCCAGTGCTTTTTGTGGTCGTCCCCGCGTATGCGGGGACCCACACAAATAGCTGGTGACCACCCGCAACGCGGAAGGATGACGGATCGAGGAGGAGGTGTATCCGAGCATCCCGCCCCTTGGAAAGAGAGGTGTCCTGCACACATCGGCCTGATCTGGTGGGTCCCCGCGGTCGCGGGGATGACTAGGGTGGGAGCCTCGAAGCCACGCACTCCTATTCCTCGTGGTTGGTATGACACACCGAGTCGCTACTCTTTCTGATCAACCCGGGAGGCGACGGTTCATGCTGAACGCAACTTCTCCAGGCGGGGGCGGATCTCATCGAGGCTGTCCCCGCCGAGCTTTTCGAGGAGCGCGTTGGCGATCACGAGCGCGACGGTCGCCTCGGCGACGGTGCTCGCGGCGGGCACGCTCGTCACGTCGGAGCGCTCGTATCGCGTCGGTTGCGCCTCGCCCGTCGCGATGTCCACGGTGCCGAGCGGCTTGATGAGCGTCGGGATCGGCTTCATCACGCCGCGCACGATGACCGGCATCCCGTTCGACATACCCCCCTCGATGCCGCCCGCGTGGTTGCTACTGCGCGCAAACGTACCGTTCTCTCGGGTGATCGGGTCGTGGAACGCGGAGCCGGGCAGCGTCCCTCCGTCGATGCCGTCGCCGACCTCGACGGCCTTCTGGGCCTGGATTGATAGGATGGCCTGCGCAAGCTGCCCGTCGAGCTTGCGATCCCACTGCACGTAGGAACCAAGTCCCGGCGGGACGCCCGTGACGACGACCTCGTAGACGCCGCCGAGCGAGTCGCCCGCCTTCTTCATCGCCTTGATGTGATCGATGGTCTCGGCCGTGAGATCGGCGTCGAGCATGCGCGTCTCGGACTGGTCGGCGGCTTCGTAGAGCGCCCGTGCGCCGCCTTCCGCGAGGAGGGCATCGCGGCGTGCGATCCAGTCGGCCTTGTCGGCATAGCCCACCGCGCCGATGCGGACGACGTGGCTTCCCACCTCGATGCCGAGCACCCGCAGTAGGTGCCGGGCGACGGAGCAGCACGCCACGCGCATCGCCGTCTCGCGCGCCGAACTACGGTCGATGACCGGGCGGATGTCGTCGAAGCCGTACTTCTGCGTACCCACGAGGTCCGCGTGCCCCGGCCGCGGGAGCGTCACCTTCTCGACCTCAACGTCCACGGGCTCGACGGCCATGACCTCGGGCCAGCGCGCCTTGTCCTTGTGGTAGCTCGCGTTGACGAGCTTGAGCGCGATGGGGCTACCCATCGTCTCGCCGTGGCGAATCCCCGAATAGACATGCGCGCGATCCGTCTCGATCTTGGCGCGTCCGCCGCGCCCGAAGCCGAGCCAGCGCCGCGCCAGGTGCTCGTTGAGGTCGGCAGGCCGCAACGGCAGCCCTGCCGGACACCCCTCGACGATGCCGATGAGCGCTTCGCCGTGGGACTCTCCGGCCGTGAGATAGCGAATCATGCGAAGTGGGAAGTCAAAAGTTAGAAGTTGGGGCTTGAAGCTATGCCCTCGTCTTGCTCAGTTGTTTTGCTACGACGCGTGCCCGATGCGAACTCTGGTCTGCCGTAGCAGCTTCGATCAGGTCAGCGGGACACTCTGGAAGCAGCAAGATTTCGACCTGCATGGATATCCCGGCACCGCCCACGTCAGGATCCAATTCACCGACTCGGAGAAGCTGTCTGCACTCCTCCTCAGTCAAGGGGCGTCGGTCTGCGAGAACTGACTTGAACGCCCGCCATCTCCAGTGCTCCGGGTGCGGGTCATCGTCTTCACGGTATTTCGCTGCTAGAGCACGCAGGTC
Organism: Bacteroidota bacterium; assembly: GCA_039208155.1. GTDB lineage: Bacteria > Bacteroidota > Rhodothermia > Rhodothermales > Rubricoccaceae > JBCBEX01. Next base: position 4,230 of record JBCCRG010000052.1, read on the forward strand.
GTCTGCGCCGATCAACCCCCATACCCTCCATTCTTGGGGAAACGCGAAGCTGTCGATGATCTCCAGGTCGGTCATGCGTCACTTACCAACTTCTCACTTCAGACTTCCCACTTCCCTACGCGCCGTAAATAGAGAACTCCTCCCTTCGGGCGTGGAGGTTGAGCGCGACGGCGACCAGAATGGTGTTCGCGAGGAGCGCAGAGCGGCCGTAGGACACGAACGGCAGCGGGATGCCGATGACGGGCATCACCCCCAGGTTCATCCCGATGTTGATGAGCGTGTGGACGAGGAAGAGGCCGGTCGCGCCGCCAGCAACGAGGCGCGTCATCGAGTAGCCGGTGTAGGTCCCGAGCCACGTGAGCCGCACGAGCAGCAGCGCGAAGAGCCCGAGCACGAGCATCGCGCCGAGGAAGCCGAACTCCTCGCCGATGACGCTGAAGATGAAATCGGTCGATTGCTCCGGGATGAACGCCAGCTGCGTCTGCGTCCCGCTCATGAAGCCCTTGCCGAAGAGGCCCCCTGAGCCGACCGCCGCCTTCGCCTGGATCATGTGGTAGCCTTCGGTGAGGCGGTACGCCTCGGGCTCGACGAACGCCGTGAGGCGCCCGCGCTGATGCGGCTTGAGGACGCTGTAGAGCGCGAACCGCGTCACGAGCGCCACGCCCACCGAGCACACGCCCGCGATGATCGTGAACCACCGCTGGCGCACCCACAGTCCTACCGCCACCGTGAAGACGAGCCCGAAGACGACGCCCCAGATCGGGCTCACGATGGCGAGGTAGGCCGCCACGGCGATGCCCGCGAGGAGCGCCATCACCGGCAGCGGCACGAGGCCCGTCCAGAAGAGCAGGATAGGGATGAGCGCCGCCACGACGAGCGCGGTCCCGGCGTCGCTGAGCGCGATGAGCGCCATCGGCACGGCGATCAGCGCGATGGCCCCGGCGACGTACTGCCACTGCCCCGTCCGTGCCTCCTTCGTCGAGAGCAGCCGCGCCACCGCGACCACGATGCCGACCTTCATGAACTCCGACGTCTGCAACCCGACGGGCCCGATGTAGAGCCACGACTTCGCGCCGTTGATCTCGCGCCCAAACGCGAGCGTGAGCAACAGCAACACGAGGGTAAACGCATAGCCGACGTAGGCCAGCCGCCGGATCGTTGTCGCCGGGATCAGGAGGATGATTGCGAAGGCGACGCTGGCAATGACGAACATCTGCGCCTGCCGCGCGAAGTTGCGCTGCACGGTGTCGAGCAAGAACTCGGACGCCGGGCCGTGCGTCGCGCTGTAGATCGCCACGAGACCGACGACTACGAGCGCCGCCCACGTGCCGATGACGGTCCAGTCGAGATTGCGAATCCAGTTGCGGTTCATGCGGGATGTTCGATTGGGCGATGTATGATTTTTGATTGGGCGATGGTAGGCAACTACGGATTTTCCGAGCGGCTGCGCAGGGCGTTGCGTGCGGCGACGGTGATCGCGGTGAGCTCGTCGGCCTCCTGCAAGAGCGCGCTCCGGGCAGACGTATGGCCCCCGCCGAGTTCGTCAAGCAGTTCCAGCCAGTAGCCGGACTCGTCGGCTTCCTCAATCACGATACCGAGCTTGGCAATCAACTCTGCGCGTGAGCGGCCACGCTGCGCCGCTCGATAATTCGCCCCGACTGATGTTGCCGAACGCATTAGCTGGCGCTTGATGATGCGATGCTCTTCCGTGTTGGGCAGCGTCTGACAGAACCGAATCACGTCGAGCGCAAACCGCTTCGTCCGTGCTTTCATCGCCGCCCGCATGGACTCTCCACTTGATCCTGGTTCGCACACGGCAGAGAGCGCTTCGTCCAGCACATATCGAACTGCCCCTGGCTTGCCAGCTGCGCTCTTATCGTCAGACACCGCTTCCCCGAATCGAAAATCCCAAATCAAAAATCCTCAGCCCCTATCCCGCCCACTCGTGCGGTTCATCACCACCTGGATGAGCCCGATGCGGTCCACGCGGCCTTTGAGGTACTGCTCCATCATCAGGCTCGCGATGGGCGCGGCGGCGGTGGAGCCGTAGCCCGCGTTCTCGACGAGGATACCAACGGCGATCTCGGGGTCGTCCACAGGGGCGTAGCCGATGAACACCGAGTGGTCGTCGCCGCGCGGGTTCTGCGCCGTCCCGGTCTTGCCTGCCACGCTGACACTGTCGATCTGCGCGATGCGAGCCGTGCCAGCCTCCACGACCAGTTCCATACCGCGCCGGATCGTCTCGACGTGCTCCGGCGAGACGGGCAGCGGATCGGCCTCCCAGCGGGGGCGGGTGGTCACGCCTGTGGCCGTGTTGACCTGGTGCGAGAGCAGGTGCGGCCAGGGAAGCTCGCCCCCGTTGGCGATCGCGGCGGTGTAGCGCGCCAGCTGCAGCGGCGTCGTGCCCATGTTGCCCTGCCCGATGCCGAGGTTGATCGTGAAGCCGGGCCCCCAGCCGCCGGGGAAGACCTCGTCGAAGTAGGACGAGTCGGGAATGAGCCCCGCGTGCTGGTCGGGAAAGTCGAGCGGGGCCAGGGTGCCGAAGCCGAAGCGGTTGGCCCACGTGCTCCACGTCGTGAGATCCATCCGCTTGCCGTTGAGCTCGTCGTTCATCAGGCGGTAGTAGAACGTGTTGCACGATACCTGAATCGCGCGCTCGACGGCGATGGGGCCGTGGGAACCGCCGAGGCACTTGAAGAAGCGTCCACCGAGCGTGTAACCGCCGCCGCAGAAGAGCCGCGTGTCGCGCGTGATCATCCCCTCTTCGAGCGCAACGAGCGACATAAACGGCTTCCACGTGGAGCCCGGGGGCTGGAAGCTCTGCGTGGCGCGGTTGAAGAGCGGGCGATCCGGGTTGCGGTAGACGTAGTCCACGAAGGTCTGCGAGAGCCGCCCGCGCCACTGGTCGAGGTCGTAGTCCGGGGCCGACACCATCGCGATGATCTCGCCCGTCTTAGGGCTCAGCGCCACCGCCCCGCCGCGCTTGCCGACGAACAGGCTCTCCGCGAGCGCCTGCACCCGCGCATCGATGGACAGGTGGAGTTCGAAACCCGCCTGCGGGTCGAGGTCGTCCTCGCCGTCTTTGTAGCGGGCGACCTCCATGCCGTGCGTGTTCACGAGCACGAACTCGCGCCCGACGCGCCCGCGCAGCAGGTTCTCGTAGTGCGCCTCGATGCCCGCGATCCCGACCTTGTCGCCCTGCCGGTAGCCTTCGGCGCGCTTTGATTCGAGCTGCTCGGGGCTGATCTCGCGGACGTAGCCGAGCGCGTGCGAGAGTTCGGCGTCGCCGTGGTAGCGCCGCTGCTGGCGCAGCTCGAAGCCGATGCCGGGGATGCGGTACTGGTTCTCGCGCAGCCGCACAAAGGCCCCGAACGGGATCGCCTCCATCAGCACCGACTCCTTGAAGCGCGAGTACTGCACGACGCGGTCGTAGCGCACCTGCAAGAGCGAGTCCGTGACGCCGAGCAGACGCGCGAGGTCGGGCAGCTTCTCCGTGTCGAACCGCCGCGGCGTGACGGTGAGGTCGTACGTGGTGACGTTGTCGACGAGCAGTTCGCCGTTGCGGTCGTAGATGTAGCCCCGCGCCGGGAGCACGAGCTTCTGCTCAATGGCGTTGTCCTCGGCCTCGTTGCTGTACTGGCTCTGGTCGAGGATCTGCATCTGCACGAGCCGCGCGCCGAGCAGCCCGAAGAGCAGCAGCACCGTCCCGGCGAAGACCTGGAGGCGAACCGTCGCGCCTTCTTTGGTCGCAAACGTTCCCATGCGGTTGAGCGAAGCATCGTGGTGGGAAAATGGGGACGGAAGAACGCCCCGCTGAGTGCGCGCAGTATACCTCCGCAACGGACGGCTGTTCTACCGCGCAGTCCCTCTGTGACACCAAGCAGACGCACGCATTATTGCGCGCCGGATGCCTGACGTCTATGTTCGCGCGCCATGTCCTTCTGCCCACCGCGACCGTGCTTGTCTGTCCCCCGAGGGCGCTCATGCGTGCAGGTGCGCCTGCACACACGGGCTTGCGTGCGTGCCGGGCTCTGGCTGCTGCTCGGGAGTCTCGGTTTAGGCCTGCCTTCCCTTTGGGCGCAGCCGCGCGTCACCTCGCCCTACCGCGCCGACTTCTTCGCCACCGAGGCTGGACTGCCGGGCAACCAGGTCAACGACATCGAGCAGACGGCGGACGGCTACCTCTGGGTGGCCACAAACGGGGGCCTGGCTCGGTTCGACGGCCACCGCTTTATCACATTCGGCCCGCTCGCGCCCGGCGTGCCAGCGCTGACGAGCATCACCAGCCTCCACCGTAGCGCGGGGGACACCCTTTTCGTCGCGATCGGCACCGGCCAGGTCTTTCGCCTGGACGCGGGCCACTTCGTCCTCGTGGCGAGCGCGCCTGATGGCGTTCCCTTCAACGCCCTCGCCCAGGACCGCAGCGGGCGGCTCTGGGGGACGCTGAACGGCCGCCTCTACCTTCAGGAAGGCGAGCACTTCCGCATGATCGACTACCACGTCCAGGGTGGGCTCGGCAGCGAAGGGATGGTGGTGAGCGCCGATGGGCAGGTCTGGGGAGCCTATGCCCGCTCTCGGGGTCCGCGCGCCCCGGCCAGCACGTCGGGGCGCGGCCGGTGTGCGCTAACGACTCCTGCAGACCCGGCTGAGCAATACCTGCTGGCTCGCCTCACGCCCGGCGCACCGGAGCTTGCCCAGCCTACTGACTTACGCTACCTCATTCCTTCCCAGTCTCGCCGCGAGGCGCTGGCGGGGGCGGTCACCGACGGCACCGTTTCGCTCGTCTCCCCGGAGGGAGCGGCGCGGGGGCGCTACCCTCTGCCCGACAACGGCTGCCCTGTGCTCCTGGCGCGGGACGCAACACTCTGGGTGAAGGAGGGCGCGCGCCTCCTCGCCTTTCGGCCCGACGCAGCTACGCCGGTCGCCGCCCTCGACCTCGGATTCCGGAGGTACGGCCTGCCGTCCGTGTTTGAGGACCGCGAGGGGTCGCTCTGGGTCGGCACGCAGACGCGCGGGCTGGTACGGGTGCGGCGCGACCCCTTCCAGGTCTACGTCACCACGGAGATCGCTTCCAACGCGCCCATCGTCTCCATCAGCAGAGGGGACGGGGGCTCGGTCATCCTGATCGACCGCGTCAGAGAAGTCTTCCGCGCCGACAGCACACGCCCTACCCCCGTGCTCCTCAACGGCGCTCCCTTTATCGCTCACAGCGCGTTTGAAGTCGCGCGGGACCAGCGGTTGGTTTTCGACCGCCGACCGCCGGACTGGCCAGACCTCCCGGGCGAGGTCCTCCGTCAACAGGGCACGCAACTCCAGGCGATCGCTACGATCGCGCAGCGGGAGAGTGACGGGAGCATCGTCCATGAGTTCTACGCCGACCCGGTCGACCCTGGCGTTGTCTGGCTTTACAGCTCCGGCCAGGTGCACCGCATCGACGATGTTTGGGGGCCAAGCCCCAGAGTAGAGACGGTACTGGACAGCCTGCACCAGGTGCGGCACCTCCTGCGCGACCGTCGGGGGACCGTGTGGGCCGGCACGCACCGAGGGCTCTATCAAGTCACGAACGGTGAGGTGACGCGTTTCACGCAGGCCGACGGCCTCCCCGACGACCGCGTTCGTTACGTCCACCAAGACGCCGAGGGCGTGCTATGGCTCGGCACCTACGGGGGCGGCCTCGCCCGCCTCCGCGACGGCCAGTTCCAGACCCTCACCGAGGCGGAGGGGCTGGCCGAGAACGTAGTCTCGTCGATCCTCGAAGACCCCGCCGGCCACTTCTGGATGAGCGGCAACCGGGGCGTCCAGCGCGTGGCCCGCGCGGACCTCACCGCCGTCCTCGATGGCGATGCCGACCGCGTACTCGCCGTGCTCTACGGGCGCGAGTCTGGCCTCCTCAACCCCGAGACGAGCGGCGTCCCAGCTTTCAAGAGCCCCGACGGGCGCCTGTGGTTTCCCACGTTTGAAGGCGCGGCGGTCGTCGAGCCCGAGGTGGCGCTCCAGCTTGGTCGGGAGCCCCCGCTCGTCCACGTCGCGCAGGTGACGACTCCAGACACTACCCTCACCCACGCTGAAGGCACACCCATCCGCCTCGCGGCAGACCAACGCCGCTTCGCCATCGAGTACGTCGGCTTGAGCCTCCGCCACCCCGAGCGGGTAACCTATCGCTACCGCCTCGACGGCCTCGACGCCGACTGGGTCCAGGCAGGCGCGGAGCGGCGCGCGGCCTATACCAACGTGCCACCCGGGACCTATGCCTTCCACGTCGAGGCCCGCACGCACGCGGGGGTGTGGAGCGAGACGGCGGCCGCCCTCACGCTGCGCGTCGCCCCGTTCTTCTACGAGACGCTCTGGTTCCGCTTGCTCTGCGGACTAGGTGTGGTGGGCCTCGTTACCGGCGTGGGCTATGTCCGGCTGCGCCGGGCGCGTCAGCGGGAGCGGGCGCTCAATGTGCTCGTGCGCCAGCGCACCAGCGACCTCAAGCAGCGCACCGAGGACCTGAGACGGCGCACCGAAGACCTGGAACGCGAGAAGCACACCGTCGCCGTCCAGGCCGATGCCCTCCGCGACCTCGACCGCGCCAAGTCCAACTTCTTCGCCAACATCTCCCACGAGTTCAGGACGCCGCTGACGCTCATCATCGGGCCCCTTGAGGACTTCCAGGACGGGCTGCATGGAACCGTCCCCACCCCGCTCGCCCAGCAGGTCGAGGTGGCGCTGAGCAACGGGCAGCGGCTGCTTCGCCTCGTAAACCAGTTACTCGACGTGTCACGGCTTGAGTCGGGCACGATGCGCTTGCGTGCTCGCCCTTTCGATGCCCGCGCCTTCGTTGCGCAGACCGTGGAGGCGTTCGCGCCGCTCGCCGAACGCAAGGCCATCGCGCTCGACCAGGAGGTGTCCCCCGATGTCCCGGTCGGCCTGATGCTCTGGGGCGACCCCGAGCAACTCGAGAAGGTGCTCGGCAACCTGCTCTCGAACGCGCTCAAGTTCACGCCCCGGGGCGGGACCGTCCGGGTGCGTCTCCACACCGATGGGGGGACCACCGCAAACGGACGTGCCCCCGACGGAGAGGGAGCTGGCCACCTCGTCCTCACGGTCGAGGACAGCGGCTCGGGCATCGCGCCCGAGCACCTGCCCTACGTCTTCGAGCGCTTCTACCAGGCCGACGGCTCCTCGACGCGGCAACATCCCGGTACGGGGATCGGGCTCGCGCTCGTCAAGCACCTCGTCGAGTTGCACCATGGCAGCGTCGCCGTGACGAGTGCACTCGGAGACGGCGCGACCTTCGTCGTACGTCTTCCTCTCGGGCAGGGGCACCTGCAACCTCACGAGCGCGCTCCCAACGCCTCCGTTCCTGCGATGGGTGCGCCCGCAGTGGGCACTGACCCCACGCTCACGAGCGACGCGCTCGGGAATGAGCGGCATGAAGGCGAGATGCTCGCGGAGGAGACGTCCCAGAAGGCGGGCCTCGAACCTCCGGAGGCGCACGCCAAGACTGTCCTCGTGGTGGACGACAACGCCGAGGTCCGTGCCTACGTCCGGCGCCACCTGGCTACCCGCTACCGCGTCCTCGAAGCCGCGGACGGACAGCAAGCCCTCGCACACGCCCGCGCTTTCGTGCCGGACCTCATCGTGAGCGACGTCATGATGCCTGGGCTCGACGGCATCGGCCTGTGCCGCGCCCTTCGGACCGACCCGGACCTCGCGTTTGTTCCCCTCGTGCTCCTGACCGCCCGCGCGGCGATCCAGGACAAGCTCGATGGGCTGGAACACGGTGCCGACGACTACCTCACCAAGCCGTTCAACGTGCGCGAGTTGGAAGTCCGCGTCGAGAACCTGATCGCCTCGCGCCAGCGGCTCCGCGATCACTACGCCTCGGCCGAACCGCCTGTGCCAGCGCCCTCTCTGCGTCGCTACGTCCGCGACGAGGCGCTGACGCCGGAGCACACCGCGCTGCTCAGCGAGGTGCGTGCGGCGGTCGCAGCCCACCTCGCCGACGAGGATTTTGGGGTGGATGCCCTAGCCAAGGCGGTTGGGCTGGGCCGGAGCACCCTCTACCGCCGCCTCAGTAGCGTGCTGGACGTCGCCCCGATGGAGTTGATCTGGCACCTGCGTCTGGAGCGCGCCGCCGACCTCCTCCGGACGCAGGCAGGCACGGTCAGCGAGGTCGCCTACGCGACGGGCTTCAAAAACGTGGGCCACTTCTGCACCCGTTTCAAGGAGACCTACGGGCAAACCCCCGCAGCGTACGC